>DATJWJ010000001.1:0-71673 GCA_035501355.1 Bryobacteraceae bacterium
AGGCTACGACCAGGCCACGGGTCTTGGCTCCATGGATGTGCAAGCTTTGTTCAGTGCCTGGAGCGGAAAGACCGGTTCGATCGCGCGCAGCATCCCCGCTATGAGTCTTTCGGCCGGCGCCCCGGCCATTTTGTCGTCCGCCAGCGCAAGCATAACCGCCACCGTGACGACTACCAACGGCGGTACGCCCTCCGGCACGGTCGCATTTTATTTCGGGAGCGTTTCGCTCGGCTCGGCTACGTTGGCGGGTGCGAGCGGCACGGCTTCCGCCAGTGTGACAATCTCCGGAGCCGATCTGCCGTTAGGGGCGGACTCGATCACCGCGCAATACAGCGGTGATAATTCTTATGCAGGTGCCAGCGCATCCCTCGTCATCAATGTAAGCGCTTCGACGTCTACTACACCTTCCATTACATACCTCACTAATGGTGCATCTTTCCGGCAATCCTACGCGCCGGGAATGGTGTTGACAATTTTCGGATCTGGCCTGGCTCCTTCCACCTGGAGTGCCGCTACTGTGCCGCTGCCGGCGCAGTTAGCCGGTGTCTCGGTCACTATTAACGGCCTGGGTGCTCCTCTGTATTACGTTTCATCGAGTCAGCTGAACGTTCAGATTCCCTATGAGGTTCCGGTCAACGCGCAAGTTTCCTTGCAGGTGACAAACAACGGACACACTGCCAGCAGCGCGTTCACTACACAGGCGGCGGCGCCCGGCATTTTCACCGACGCCACAGGAGCTTTAGTTCCCGCCAAGAGCGCCTCCATCGGTCAAGTGATTTCGCTGTACATGACGGGCCAGGGCGCCGTCTCACCGACTATTCCGACCGGAGAAGCGCCTCTCTTGGGCACCTCGGATACGAATCTTCCCGCACCCTTGCAGTTTGTGATCGTAACGGTCGGCGGAGTGCCAGCTCAAACTCAGTTCATAGGCATCCCGCCCACATTGGTCGGGGTGACGCAGATCAACTTCGTGGTCCCCACGGGCCTGGCTCCCGGGACGCAAGCTGTTGTGGTGAGCATTGGCGGCGTCTTAAGCCCGCCGGCCAGCTTGACCATCCAGTAGCAGCGCTAGGATATGTCTTTCAGATAAGGCCTGAGCGCGTCGAACCGGAAGTCGATCTCCGCGATTTCTTCTGGCGTCAGTTTATATTCGCGCTGGCGAGAGACCGACGTCTTGAACATCCCGCGCTCTTTCATGATGTACAGGCGCGTGCCCGGAATATCCTGATCCAGATTCAGCATCAGCAGCAGCTTGGCGTACAGATCGCGCGCCTCTTCCAGTTTGTTCTGTTGATGTAGGTCCCAAAGACGGGCGTAGATGTCGCCGTACATAGCTCCGCCGGTGATCACGCCATCGGTGCCTATGCGCATTTCATACAGCAGCCCGGTGCCGAAGTGCGCGCCGTAGACTCGCTTGATCGGATCGGGCCGGTGCGCGATCAGTTCCTTCATGCGCGGCACCACCGGGTCGTGCTCTTCCTTGACGTAGCCGAAGTTGGGGAACTCGCGCGCCAGAGCCAGCATCATGTCAATGCTGGGCGCGAGATTCGGAGCGCCGCCCGAAGTCTGGATGAAGACCGGACGTTTCGTAAGTTTGCAGAGCGTGCGGAAATAATCGCGGTAGTCGTCCATGGACTTGGCTTTCTTGGGCGGGATGGCGATCATGGCGTCGGGCTCCAGCTTTTCGGCGTGTTCGGCGTATTGGAGCATTTCGGCGGTGTCGTCGCCTTGCACGCCCAGCACCAGCACCGGCCGCTTGCCCTGGCTGGCTTTGGCGAGCACCGTCATGCCCTGCAAGCGTTCTTGCCTGCTGAGTTGCAACAGTTCGCTCGAAAGCTGCGGCCAGACCAGCCCGTGAACACCGAACCGGTCCATGTACTCGACTTCCCTGGCCAGATCTTCCCAATCGACGTCCTTCTCCGCCGTGTAGGGCGTAGTGAGAATGATGAACGCGCCTTGCATCGATTTGGCTGGCATGCTGGGAGCGGCCAGCGCACTGGAACGAGATAGCAGCGCGGCTGTGCCTACTGCGCCGAGCAACTCGCGGCGAGTGCAAACAGTGTTCATGCTTCCTCCTTGATTCAAACTTTCAGCGCACGCCATAATAAGGCGAACCGGGCGCGAGACGGAACAATATGATTGTAATTACATTGCGGCGTGCTTGCTGCGTGCTGCCGCTGGCCCTCAGGCTGCTGAGTGCGCAGCCGGCCGGCTTGGTCTTGCGCGGCGGCAGGATCGTTACTTTGGAGCAAGGCGCAACGGCGCAGGCGATGGCCGCGCGCGGCGGCAGGATCGTCGCCGTAGGAACGAATCAGGAGATTCAATCCTACATTAGCCCGTCGACCAAAGTGATCGATCTGAACGGACGCCTTGCCATCCCCGGCCTCATCGAAGGCCACGGCCATTTCATGAGCCTGGGTGCTTCTAAGATGGAACTGAACCTGCGCGACGCCAAGAATTGGGACGAGATTGTCGCCATGGTTGCCGCAGCGGCGCGCGAGGCCAAGCCCGGAACTTGGATTCTTGGCAGGGGGTTTCATCAGGCCAAGTGGGACAAGCCTCCTTCCCCGAACGTGCTGGGCTTTCCAGTGCATGCTGCGCTCAGTAAGGTTTCTCCGCACAATCCGGTTTGGCTCGAGCATGCCAGCGGTCATGCCAGTTTCGCCAACGCCGAAGCGCTGCGGCTGGCGGGCATCGACAGGAACACTCCCGATCCACCGGGCGGGCAAATCCTAAAGGACGCGCAAGGCAACCCGACCGGGCTGCTGAACGAGGAAGCGCAGAATCTGGTCGACCGGGCGCTCTCGGCGTACCGCGCCACAATGAGTCGGTCGGAACGGGAAGCGGAAGCGCACAAGCAGGTGGAGCTGGCCGAGCGCGAGTGTTTGTCGAAAGGGATCACAACCTTCGAAGACGCCGGATCGCCCATGGCCACGATCGATCTGTTCAGGCAACTGGCCGAACAAGGCAAGCTGGACCTGCGCATGTGGGTGATGCTGCGGCAGCCCAATGCGGACATCGCGCCGAACTTGAAGAAATATTACTTCATCGGCGTGGGCGATCAGCACTTGACGGTGCGCGCGATCAAGCGGCAGATCGACGGCGCGCTGGGTTCGCGCGGGGCGTTGCTACTGGAACCTTATTCGGATCTCGCGCCGAGCGCGCCCAATCGCTCCGGGCTGCATACCGAAGACCCCGCCGACATTCGTAAGACAGCCGAACTCGCCATTGCCAATGGATTTCAGCTTTGCGTGCACGCCATCGGCGATCGCGCCAATCGCGAGGTGCTCGATCTGTATGAATCCGTGTTCAAGGAACATCCGGAGAAAAATGGGAAACAGTTGCGCTGGCGGATCGAGCACGCGCAGCATTTGAATGCCGCGGATATCCCGCGCTTCGCCCAACTGGGCGTGATCGCGGCCATGCAGGGCGTCCACTGCACCTCCGACGGACCGTTTGTCATCGCGCGTCTGGGCTACAAGCGCGCCGAAGAGGGCGCGTATGTGTGGCAGAAACTCATGAAGTCGGGTGCGGTGGTGGGCAACGGCACCGACACACCCGTGGAAGACGTGGATCCGATCGCGGGCTTCTATGCGTCGGTGAGCCGGAAGCTGAAGGACGGCTCGGTATTCTTCCCCGACCAGCGCATGAGCCGCATGGAAGCGCTGCGGTCGTACACGCTGAACAATGCCTACGCGGCGTTCGAAGATCAGATCAAGGGCTCGCTGAAGGCCGGCAAACTGGCGGACGTGACGGTTTTGTCGAAAGATATTCTGACGATCCCTGAGGATGAAATTCCGTCGGCGAAATTCGAGTACACGATCGTCGGCGGTAAGGTGATGTACCAGAGGTAGGAGCGGAGGCAAGTTGATCAGCGTTTGTGGCGGCGTGCCGAGCGTGTCGCTAAACGGGCGGTATCCACAAGGAGCCGTAGAGCACGGTTGACGGACTCGCTGGTAGGGAACAGGCGCGCAAGGTCCGGTTCGATCAAAACCAGGTTGGTTCCGGCGATAGCGCGACGATAATATTTGCCGCGGACCCCACCCTTCAAGCGAGAGAGATCATATTGCTTCCGCAATGTGTCGTTAGAGTTCTTCGCCGATGCCTTCTTCATATTGTTTTCGCTCCGACCGTGTTGCTTTCCGTGCGCTGATGATGCGTATTCGGTCTGCGCGCGGGCAGTGAGAGACGATTACGAGTTGCAGAGGATCCTGGAAAACTGTCGCAGCATCGGCGAACGAGACGCCATGTTTCGTCAGGTTAGCTGTCGCCTTGGCAAGGCTCCACTCGTACGTCACCGGCCTCAGTGTAGCTCACTCGCCTAACAGCTACCGGTTGCGCTCGGGCGTCGACGGCTTGTCTTCCGATGCGGGTGCTGGCACCGGCCTACTCTTTGTGTGCCTGGCCTTCCAGCAGCTCGATGCTCACGTGATCGGGGCCCTCGATAAACGCGGCTCCAATCTTTATGCCGTCCTGAAAGACCCCATTTACCGTTACGCCATCGTTTCTTAATCGTGCGAGCGTCTCGTCCAAATTGTCGACGCCGAACCCGATGTGGTCGACCGTGTGGCCGCGCGTCGATTCGAAATCCGTGCGGTTTTTCCATAGCTCGGGCCACTGCGTCTTGGCGTACTCCATCGGAAAAATAATGATGTTCACGTTGTCCATCATCAGCGACATCGACGGGCCGACTTGAAAACCTTTGTACATGTGTGGCTCGCGCGACGGAGTGCCGCGGCCCAGGCGCGTGAGCCCGAATTCCTTGATGTACCATTCGCCGGCCGCAATCGGGTCCTTGCTCAGCATGTGGATGTGGCCGAAATGATGATGATTGGCGGTGTTCAGCTCGATGAGTTGATGATTCGGACCATCGACGTAGGCATAGAAGAAGACGCCCGGTTCCTTCGAGCCGACCAGATCGCTGATATCGGTGAGCGGCGTCTCGAACTGCGTTCCCATGTCGAGCTGTTTCCGATAGGTGGCCTGCATCTCTTCGGCGCCCCAGCCGATGTGCCAGATCGCGGAGGTGACCTCAGACTTCGGCGGCATCGCCACCTTACTGAACAGGAGCCAGGATTTCTGCGCCCACACCGCGTTCTGAATTCCGGCGAAGCTGGCCTTCTCGCAGTCGAACGTGGAAGTGTAGAAGGCGATCGCCGCCGCCGGATCAGTGACGTTCAGATGAACGTGGTGGAAGTGGGCCAGCTGCCCCTGCGGCGTCTCCTGCGCGAAGCAAATGGCTGCGCCCAGCAGGAGAATCGATATTCGCATTACCGTGCAATGGACTTGATCTGGAAGTATTCTTCCAAACCAAACATGCCCAGCTCGCGGCCGATGCCGGATTGTTTATAGCCACCAAACGGCGCCAGCGGATTGTATTTGCCGCCGTTGACGTCCACCTGGCCGGTACGGATGCGCCGCGCCACGCGCATGGCTCGATCCGCGTCGCCGGACCACACGCCGCCCGCCAGGCCATAGATTGTGTCATTCGCAATGCGGATGGCTTCTTCTTCCGTGTCATACGGCAGCACGGAAAGCACCGGGCCGAAGATTTCTTCCTGCGCGATGGTCATCTTGGACTGCACGTCCGCGAAGATAGTCGGCTCGACATAGTAGCCCTTGCCGAAGCCGGCAGGCCGTCTGCCACCGATCACCACGCGCGCGCCTTCCTGCTTGCCTTTTGCGATGTAGCCTTCCACGCGCTGGCGTTGCGTGTCGGAAATGAGCGGGCCCAGGCGCGTGCCCGGATCCATCGGATCACCCACCTTGAGTGAGCCGATGGCTTGCGCGGCCAGATCCAGCGCTTCCTGATAGCGGCTGCGCGGCACCACCATGCGCGTCCAGGCCGAACAAGTTTGCCCGGAGTTGAGCATCGCGTTGCGGGCGCCCGCCGGGATTGCTTTGTCGAACGGCGCGTCATCCAGCACCACGAAGGCGGACTTGCCGCCGAGTTCCAACGTGACCTTCCGGATTCCTTCGCCGGCCAGCGCGCCCACGCGTTTCCCGGCGCGGACGGAGCCGGTGAAGCTGACCATGTCCACCATCGGATGCGATGCGATAGCTTCTCCAACCACGGGACCGTAGCCAGTCACGATGTTCAGCACACCGGCCGGCAGGCCGATCGACTGGCACGCGTCGGCCAGCAGAAATGCGTTGAGCGGGGCCACTTCGCTCGGTTTCAGCACCACCGTGCATCCGGCCGCCAGCGCCGGTGCAACCTTGGCCATGATTTGGTGCAGCGGATAATTCCACGGCGTGATGGCGCCCACCACGCCATAGGGCTCGCGGACCACCAGCGAATTGCCGATTTCCTGCTCCAGCTTCAGCTCGCTGATCAACTGCGCGTAACCAGCCGTCACCATGACAGGCAGCCCAGCCTGAACCTGGGTCGCCATGGTGATGGGCGAGCCGACCTCCTGCGCGATGGTTTTGGCGATCGCCTCGCCGCGTTCCTTGAGCGCGCCCGAAAGCTTGCGAAGCCAGTCGGCACGTTCCGCCACCGTGGTCTGGCTCCAGCCGTTGTCGAATGCAGCGCGGGCCGCGCCAACAGCCTTGTTAACGTCCTCCGGCGTGCCTTCCGGAATCGATCCGATGACTTCTTCAGTCGAGGCCGAGAGAACGTCGATCGACCCTGGGCCCGATTGCGGCTGCCAGCCGCCATTGATGTATAAATTCCGATATTGCGTGGTTTTTGTTTGTGCTCCGGTCATGATGATCCCTACTCATTATAGTTACCGGGCAGCGCTACCATGAGAGCGTGCTTCGGGCAGTACTGCTGGCTTTTTTCTCTTTTCCGTTGTTTGCGCAGGTAAACGTTCTGACATATCAGTACGACAACACCCGCGTGGGCCAAAATCTCAACGAGGTGCTGCTGACCAAGAGCAACGTGAACGCGAACCAGTTTGGGAAGCTTTTTTCTTATGCGGTAGACGGCCAGATCTACGGGCAGCCGCTCTATTTGGGCGGCGTGAACGTCGCCGGCAAGGGTTTCCACAACGTGGTTTTCGTCGCGACGGAACACGACAGCGTCTACGCTTTCGACGCGGATAGTCCGCCAGCGAACGCGGCCTCGCTATGGGAAGTTCATTTCACCAACGGAAATACCGTGACCACCGTTCCAGCGTCGGACGTGAACTGCGGCCAGATCGACCCCGAGATCGGCATCACCAGTACCCCGGTCATCGATCCGGCGAGCGGCACCATCTACGTCGTCGCGATGACCAAGATCATCGGCGTCACAACATCGTATGCTCAACAACTGCACGCGCTGGATGTGACCAGCGGCGCCGAACGGCCGGGCAGTCCGGTTACCATTCAGGCCTCGTTCCCTGGCACCGGCGAAGGCAGGAGCACGGTTGTGTTCCAACCGAAGAATTACAAACAGCGGCCGGGGCTGCTGCTGTTGAATGGCGTGGTCTACACGGCCTGGTCGTCACATTGCGACATCGGCACGTACCACGGCTGGCTGATCGGATACGACGCCAAGACGTTGCAGCAAGTCGCGGTGTACAACAACACACCTAATGGCAACGAAGGCTCGTTCTGGGCCGGCGGCGCGGCCCCCGCGGCGGATTCGAGCGGCAATATTTTTCTGGTTGCAGGCAACGGGACCTTTGACGCGGAAAGCGGCGGCACCGATCTGGGCGAGAGTTTCATCAAGCTGTCGAGCGCGAACGGGATCCAAGTCGAGGATTATTTCGCGCCGTTCAATTTCAGCCAGCTCAACGAGCAAGACCTCGATGTCGGTTCCGCCGGCGTCGCGTTCCTGGGCGACGAAGCCGGAAGCACCAGCCATCCGCACCTGATGGCCGGGTCAGGCAAAGAGGGGCGGATCTATCTTCTGGACCGCGATAATCTTGGACATTGGCAAGCCGGATCCGACAGCCAGATCGTTGGCTCCGTAGCAGGCGCGATCGGAGGACTTTTCGGCAACCCGGCCTACTTCAACAAGACTGTATATTTCTGCGGCTCGGGCGATCGCTTAAAAGCTTTTGCCGTCTCGAATGCGACCCTGTCGCAGACTCCCGCTTCGCAGTCGCAAGCGAGTTTCGGTTATCCGGGATGCGTGCCGTCGATCTCGGCGAGCGGCGCATCCAACGGCATCGTCTGGATTCTTGAGAGCTCCGCCACGCTGCATGCCTATGACGCATTGAATCTGACGAACGAGCTGTACAACAGCAAACAGAACGCCTCGCGCGACGCGCTGGGATCCTACGTCAAGTTCTCCGTCCCGATGATTGCCAATGGCAAAGTTTACGCCGGGACAGCGAATGCGCTGGTCGTATATGGCCTGCTGGGGTCGTTAACCATCACCAATGCCGCCAGCGGCCAACAAAATATCGCCGCGCCCGGATCGCTCATAACAGTGTACGGAACCGGCAGCATCAATATTCCGCCCGCCCGCTTTCCGATTCCCGCCAACGTTAACGGTGTCACCATGAGCATTAACAATGTGCTGGCGCCGCTGCTTTTCGGGAGCGGCGGACAGATCAACGCGCAGGTGCCGTTCGAAGTTTCACCCGGCGCGGCCGCCTTGACACTCACTTCGGGCGGCACGGTCGCCGGCTCGACGAATTTTCTGATTCAAGCCGTCGCCCCAGGTCTCTTTCTGCTGGGCCAGGGACGCGCTGCGGTGCTGAACGAAGACTACAGCCTCAACGCCGAAAACCAACCGGCCGCGGTGGGCAGCTACGTTTCGGCTTATATGACCGGTCTGGGTCCAGTGGACAATCCGGTTCCCACTGGCCAGCCCGCGTCTGCGAATCCACTATCTCGCGTAACTAGTCCCGTGACTGCCACCATCGGGGGACAGCCCGCAACCGTAGTCTTCGCCGGCCTCGCCCCAGGCTTCGCGGGCTTCTATCAGGTGAATCTCAGGGTGCCGCAACTCCAGCCCGGCGATTACGCATTACAAATCACTGTAGGCGGAATTGCGAGCAACATCGGGACGATCAGTGTCCACTGACCGTCCCGGGCGTGTGACTACTTCACGGCGACTGTGATGTTCTGCTGCACGTTGGTGTTGGTTCCAACCGTCAGCACAATCGGTTGCGGACCAGCGCTAAGCCCCGCCGGTACCAGAGCGTCGATTTGGATGACACCGCACACCAAAGTCGGCGCTTCGCCCGCGTAAGAGATCGTGGCTGGCTCACCGCCGATCGTCAAGCTGATGGGTTGCGCGACCGGCATTGGGTAGGGCGACGCTCCAGGCGTGACGCAGCCAGTGGTGCCGGGAGGCTTGATTTGGCCTTCACCGGTTCCAAAAATCTGGACAACGCTGCCTACAGCCGCTTGGTTTGACGCGCCGTTCACGCTGCCATCCTGATTGAGTATCGCGCCTTGTCCACTCCCGCCCTGGCTCAGAGAAAAGATCGCCGGCTGCGTGGCCGCGATTTGTACCTGCAAGTTAGCCGAAGTGGAACCGTCGAACTGCACGGTCACCGTCGCGGTGCTGAAACTGGCCATTTCGTACGGCACGATGGCGTTGATTTGAGTCGCTGACGCATAGAGAATTGGCGCCGCTACGTCATTGAACATGACCGTGACGCCCCCTGTGTTGGTGGGTACCGTACCAGTGGCCGTTAGGGCAAAATTGGCCGGAGTCGTGGGGCCTAAATTGTTGCCGAAAATGCTGATGATTTCGCCCGGCGAAACCGTGTTAGTGGGTTGTAAACTGGCGCCGTTCTCAATCTTTGTGATAGCCGGTGTCGCCGCGGCTGCCAATGCCAGATTTACTGTAATGCTTTGGCTGCCGCCGGCGATGTTGGGCGACGACACATTGACGGTGCCCTTGTAGTTGCCCGCCGCTAGCGTAGCGATCACCACAGGATTCAGCGCGATGGTTAGTGTGCCCGGCGTGTTGCCGCTCGCGGGTGTCACCGTGGCGAACGCGCCGCCGGTGTCCGGAACGAAAGTCGCAGTGAACGGCACGTTGGCGCCCGAGCTGGTTACGTTGACCATTTGTGAGCCGGAGATCGTCGTCCCGAGTTGAGCCGACAAGTTTGCAGTGTTGGCTGACACCGACAACGTCGGCGCCGCTCCTACGGCCAACGTCACCGGAACATAGAGCGGGCTGTTGCCGGCTCCGGGAACGATAACCGTTACCACGCCCGCATACGAACCTTGTGGGAGCTGCGTACCGTTAGCGTTGATGGTCACCGTATTGCCCGCGGCCGTGGCGGTCAACCACCCGCTGCCGTTCAGCGTGCTCGGGATAACGCCGACAGTGGCGCCTGCCGGGACACCGCTGATCTGAACCACCTGGCTAGCGGGAGCCGGGCCGCCCACGGTTTCGGTGAACGAGGCGCCCGTTGCGGGAGCGAAGCCGGCGTTGGAGGACACCACGGTCAACGTGACGTAAACAGTTTGCGCGGGAACGTTGGGCGCTGAGCTGGACACTGTGATCGTCCCGCTGTACATTCCAACACCCAAATTGGCGGGATTAATCGTGACTTGCAGGTTGTTCGGCGTATTGCCGCTGTTGGGCGTCACGGCCAGCCAAGTCAGGCCGGGAGGATTCGTCGCCGCAACTGCAGTGAATGGTAGTGGAGTGCCGGAGTCGGTACTGGTGACTGAAACGGCCTGCTGTGTCGCGGCCGCGCCCACCAAAGCAGTTACGCTAATCGCCGACTGGCTGACATTGAGCAGCGGGGTCGTACTTACGTTCATCGTTACCGGTACCACGAGCGGCGCGTTACTGGAGCCAGGCACGGTAAGGCTTATGGTGCCGTTGCAGACTTGCGAAGTGGTCAGTCCGGTGGTATCAACCGAAACCACTACCTGGTTTTGATTCCCATACGTGATGCCATTGGCAGGAGTGGCCGACAGGAAGCCTCCGCAATTGGTCGTAATCGCTGAGACTTGATAGTTCAGAGGCGCGCCGGTGCTGCTGACCGTGAAGGTCTGGCTTTGCGGCGCCCCCTTCCCCACTTCGAAATTGAAGTTCAGCGAAGGAACATTGGCCGTAAGAACCGGATTGCTGGTCACTTGCAGCGTGACTGGGAACGTTTGCGGCGAGTTGCCGGAGCCGCTGGACGTGATGGTTACATCTTCGACATACGTGCCCGGACCTAGTGTCGCCACGACGCCAGGGATAATGGCCAGGTTGAGAGCCTGCGGTGTGGTCCCGCTGAGCGGTGAGACCTCCAGGAAGGTTGGCCCATTATTTTCTGGAGCAGCCGAAGCGGTAAAGCTCAGAGCTGTGCTGGAGCTGGTGATCTGGACGTTCTGAGAAGCCGGCGCCGTGCCGCCCAGCTGATAATTGAACGTCGGTCCGGTAGTGGGAACCAGCACCAAGGGATTCGTGCTGGCCAGCAGGCTCACGCTCACGACCGTGCTGGGATTCGATGCGCCAGGTGACGAAATATCGATCTCGCCGCTACACGGACCTGCGTTCAGACCGGATGTATTGATTTGCACGCTGAGCGTGCTGGGAGTGGCGCCCTGAGTTGGCGTCACCACCAGCCAGCCGTTACCGCACGAACTGGTTTTGGCTGTGGCCGTGAAGCTGACGTTCTCTCCCGTGCTGCTGGTCAGGGTGAGATTTTGGGACGCTGGACCGCTTTGACCGATCTGGAATGCGAAAGACAACTGCGCCGGCGTTACGTCGAGGGCCGGCGTTCCAGCTATGGTCACTAAAACGGGCAGACTAAGTCCGGTGGTGCCGGGCGGATTAATCGCGATGGCCCCATTAAACATCCCGGAGCCGCTGAGCCCGCTCGGATTCACAGTTACCTGGAATGATCCTGGCACGCTGCCCGACGTGGGGAATACCGATAACCACGTTCCGCCGTTGTCCATGATCGGGGTCGCGGTGAAGGCCGTTATACTCGCGGTGTTGCTCGAAATCGTCACGGTCTTGGAGACCGGAACCGTGCTTCCCGCGGCGAAATTGAAGCTCAATGCATTGGGCGTTGCCGACAGGCTGGTCTGGCCCGAGGAATTTACGTTCAGAGTGACCGGAATCGTGACCGAGCTGGAACCGGGTCCGGACACGTTGATGAAGCCGATATCAGTCCCGCTGGCTGGACCTCCCCCGCCTATGGACACCTGGATCGACAGCGGCGTCGGTCCGGACTTGGGTGTGACCTGGAGCCAGTTGTTGTCCGAATATGCCGAAACGGAGAGACTCACCGGGCTGATGGAAGACGTCAACAACACCGTCTGGGCCGCCGTTGCCGCCCCGCTCTGGGTGTTGAACGTGAGCTGCGGCGGAGTGGCGGTCAACGTAGCATTCTGCGCATGCGCCGTGTCAAAGCAACACAACAGGGCGGCGGACAACAACGCGGTGTAAACGGTCAGTTTTTCCAAGTTTTCCACGACTTGCTCCAGAAATTTAGTTGTACGCGGGAAAAGAGGGGACGCGGCCCACCCTTGCTAGCGGCAATTCATTTGCCACGCACGGTTAGACCCGGCTATTGGCAAGAAGTTTCCGCGGCTCACCGTGAGATTTAGCACAAAGCCAACCTAGTAGAACGTGTTACTGCATGTTAGCATCAGGGTTTGCGGTTGTAAGGCGATAACCGTGCATGACAACACCGCTTCTTACGTAATATGTCAAAGCTTTCGATTCGCGACTTAGACCTGAGAAACAAGACGGTGTTCATCCGTGTTGATTTCAACGTGCCCCTCGCTCCGGGAGGGCAAGAGATTACCAGTGACAAGCGGATTCGGGCGTCGCTCCCGAACATTCGTTATGCCCTGGATCACGGAGCCGGTGTGATTCTGGCCAGCCATTTGGGCCGGCCCAAGGGCAAGCCAAATCCCGAGATGAGTCTCAAGCCAGTGGCTAAGCGGCTGGCCGAGTTGCTTGGCATGGAAGTCAAAATGGCTCCGGATTGCGTAGGCGCGGAAGTCGAGAAGATGCGGCCGGACCAGGGCCAGGTGCTGCTGCTCGAAAATCTGCGTTTTCATCCCGAGGAGGAGAAGAATGATCCGGGCTTTTCCAAACAGCTCGCGGCCTTGTGCGATGTGTACGTCAACGACGCGTTCGGTTCGGCGCACCGCGCCCACGCCTCGACGGTGGGAATGATCCAGTTCGTGCCACAGGCCGCGGCAGGCCTCCTCATGGACAAAGAGCTGGAGTATCTGAACAAGGTGACTAAGAATCCAGACCGGCCGTGCATCGCGATTTTGGGCGGCGCAAAGGTTTCCGACAAGATCGAAGTGATCGAGAATCTGCTGAAGGTTGTCGATCAGATTCTAATTGGCGGCGCCATGGCTTACACCTTTTTGAAAGCGCTCGGCGAACCAGTTGGTAAGTCATTAGTCGAAGATGACAAAGTGGTCCTCGCAAAAGAGCTGCTGGCACGAGCCGGAAATAAACTCCTGTTGCCGCGCGATCACGTGGTAACCGCGGACTTGAAGGAAGGCGCCGACTATCAAGTGGTTACGAAAATCCCGGACGGCATGATGGCGGTCGACATTGGCCCTGCGACGGTGGCGGATTACGAGGCGGTAATTGCCAAGGCCAAGACCATCGTTTGGAATGGACCGATGGGCGTTTTCGAAAAGCCTCCATTCGACCGTGGAACGGTGGCGCTGGCTAAAGCCGTGGCGGCCTCTGGTGCGGTATCGGTAGTGGGAGGAGGCGATTCCGAGAAGGCCATCAAGTCGGCCGGAGTGGCCGACAAGATCACGCACATTTCCACCGGCGGCGGGGCATCGCTCGAATTTTTAGCCGGGATCGAGTTGCCTGGCGTCGCTGCCTTGTCCGAGAAATAATCTGCTAGCTGGAAGCCGCTGTGGAATGCACGGCGGGTTGGTTTGAGTTGAAAAACAGCGCTGCGCCGCTGATCACCGCGGCCAGCAGGGCCCAAACAGCCAGCAGCGAGTGATCGATCAGGAAACCGGCCGCCGTGGGTGCGCAAATCGCCGCCAGTGAGTTGAGCGATTGCGTGATCCCCAGGACCGCGCCTTGTTCCGAGCGCGACGCCCGTTGCGTAATCAAGCTGGTCAGCGCGGGGCGGTTCAGACCGGTCCCGAGCGAAGCTGCGGCCGCCACCACCAGCAATATCGGAATGCTGCTGGTGAAAGCCAGTGCGGCCAGACCCGCCATTGCGACGAAAAATCCCGCGCGCACCAGGTTGATTTCTCCGAAAGCTTTGACCAATCTTCCCATCAGCCCGCCCTGCAAGATCACGCCCAGGAACCCAAGATATGCATAGATGTATCCAACTTCTTTGGCGCCGAACGGATGGCCGTGCCACACAAAGCGGCGTTCGGCGAATAGCGGAAAGCCGGTCATGAAGAGCGAGAACGTCAGCGCGAAGGCCAGGAATTGCCATAGCAGCGGACCCAAGGCGGGCTCGCGGAAGTAGCGCAGATAGTTGCCCCAATCGAGCACCGTGAATTTGCGCGGCGTGTCGGCGGCAACCGGTGTGTGGCGCGGAAGCAGAAAATACGTCGATAGTATGCTGGTCGCGGAAAGCGCAGCGGCCGCGAAGATGGGGTACTGATAGCTGTATTGCACCAGGAATCCTGAAATCGCCGGACCGATCAGAAAACCCATGCCGAACGCGATGCCAATCAAGGCGAACGATTTCGCGCGCTCCTCCGGCTTGGTAACGTCCGAGATGTAGGCTTGCGCGAGCGAAAGATTTCCCGCCGTTACACCGTCAATCACGCGCGATAGGAACACCAGCCATAGCGCGTTGGCGTATGCCAAAATCAGAAATCCGATGAAAGTGCCCAGTTGGCTGACCAGCAACAGCGGACGGCGTCCCATGTGGTCCGACATCCGTCCCAGAATCGGCCCCGCGATCAATTGGCACAGCGCATAAGTGGAGACCAGCATCCCCACCACGGCCGGGCTGGCGCCCAGTTTCTCGGCGTAAAAAGGGAGCAGGGGCAGGATTATAGTCAGCCCCAGCACGTCCACGGAAACAATCAGAAAGATGGCGAGGAGCGGCGATTTCAGCAAGAAAGTCAGTACGATGGTAACAGAGGATCGCGCCGTTTCTCCAGTGTCACGCGCGCGGCGTCATGGCTGAGCAACTTTACCTTTCTTACCGGCTTCGAAGTTTCAACGCTCAAAACATGCTGCGGCATTACGAAAAGATGCTGCGGATGTTTCCGTTTTCGCGCCTGGCGGGACAGCCGTCTACGTTTAAGGTGCTGGCAGTGGATTATAACGAGCCCCCGGTGCTGGAGATTCCCTATCCTCCGCCAGTCCCCGTGGATAGCGTGCTGGCGGTCGCTAAGGACTTCGAGAATCCGGATGCGTGCTATCGTCTCGAGAGCTGGTGGGACCTCTGGCAGTTCGAAGGCGATTGGAAACTGGCGCCTTCGCGCGTGGCCTTGTGCTGCTTCGGCCCCCAGTTCGAGCACGAGAGCGACGATCATCTAACCGTCGAATTCGGCATCGACGCGCATTTTCTTCCGCAACCCGGCACGCCCAACAGCGTGCGCATGGTGCAGTCCAACATCAAGAGCCTGCTCAAGCTGGTGCATGATTTGGATGACGCGCTGCCGGTCGACACGCGGCGGCTTTGGTCCGAGTCTGGCGAGAATTTTTCAGAGAAGCTGCATCAAGCGCTGTCGGCCGCCGTCGAGTGAGCCGGTGGCGCCGGCTCAAACCCCGAGGACTTGGTCGATCTTTTGAGCCAGCTCCTTCGGCAGAAACGGCTTCTGCAAAAATCCTACGCGGCGCTGCAGATCCTCTGGCAGGCTGGAAACGAAAAACTCCGAGCCGCTGCAGATCAGGATCGGCAGGGCCGGCTGGAGCGCGACAATGTTGGCGAGAAGCGTTTCGCCGGTCATGTCAGGCAATCCCATGTCGGCCACGGCCAGATCGTAAGGCACAGTGGGATGCTCCAACGCGCGGAGCGCAGCCGAGCCGGTAGAATGCGCATCCACTTCGAATCCGAGCCGCTTCAAATGCCGTTCCAACAAGAACAGCAACTGCGGCTCATCCTCCACAATCAAGATTCTTCGAGCAGCCACCTTACCAGATTGCCAGAGGTGTGGCGCCGGGGCTAAAGGCCATGCCCAGGCTGACGCGGTTCGAGTCCAGATTGTACAACTGATTGTGGGTTTGGAAATGGCGGTAATCGTAGCGCAGCTCCAGATAGGTGTCGCCCGCTAGCCGGTATGTCAAACCTCCACCGCCTTGAAGATTGCTATACACGGGCAGCGTCTGGCCCAGCGTAGCGAGCTGCGTGTAACCAGCGTTCAGCGCGGCAGTGAAACGGCGCGCGCCGGTGTAGGAGAATCCCGCCGTGGCCCCAGTCTCCCGCGACGTCAGGTACACACCATTTCCGGGCGAAATGCCGCTGGAATACGAAAGGATCAGGGATGAGTGATTGAAGCGCTGCACCAAGCGCACCGTCTCGAGCGGAACGTACAGCACGCGCGCGAACGTTACGATCGCGATGCTCTGGCCCACGATGGCCGCAATAGCAGGATCGATCGATACCTCGTTGAGGCCGCTGATGTTGAGGCGGCTGCCGCCCATCTGCACCTCCAAGTCCAAGGTGCGGCTTAACGCGATGGAATAGTCTAGCGCCGCGGTTTCGAGTTGGGCGTCTCCGTACACGCGCTGATAATCGAAATGGGTCTGCTGGTAGCTTGCGCCGATGGTTTGATGGCGCGTCAGCCGATAGGCCGCGCCCGCGCGTGCGCTGTAGCCGTTCAGGCCGGCGAGCGCGAGATATTGTCTGCGAACCACGAAGCCTTCGGCGTCCGCTTCGAACGAAAGGCGTGGAGTTTTCTGCCACGTCACGCCCACGCGAGACTGGGCGTAATTGGTGCGGCTATCGAACAGCTCGTTGGCCGGCAGAGCGAACATGTCGGCGCTGGTGAGCGGGAGATAAGAAAATTCGCCGTTCGCAAGAGTCGTGGTTCCAGCGATGGTTTTCAAATCCAACGTCAGATGCGGCCGTAAGAATTGGCTATAAGCCAAATCGAGAAACTGGTCCGAGCCGTTGAGCTGCGAATCGCGCGCGTACTGAAAAAATTTGCCCTTGTATTCCAAGCTGAGCCGCGCGTGCCTCCAACTCCGCGTTCCGATGAGACCCGCGCCGGATTCGATTCCATAGTCCGGGAGGGCTTTCGCGGACCCGTTCTGCACGGGAGCGGGCGCCAACGCGGAGTCGTAAACGCCGGCGATTTCGCCATACAGTCGAAGGTCGATCAGCTTGCCGCCGCGCTGGGCGAGCAGCCCATTGTCGCGGCTGAGCAAGGACGGCCCGGCATTCGCAAGATCGGGCGAGGTTTCGTCCTGCGTGTCTGAATCATCCGAACTGTGATTTTGTCCCGGCTGGCTTTGAGTCCGCGGGCCGGGCGGCGAGTCCTGCGCCGGAACGAACCCGGCAACCAGCAGAGCGAGCGAGAGAAAACGCGTTCTGAACTCTCCGCGAGCGGTGCTAATTCAAGTGTGACCGGTGTGCCAGGAGGGTGTCAAGCTACCATCGGCAGATATGAAATTTCACACCGAATATCTCAGCTTCAACACCAAGCAGCATCGCGAGTACATCAACATCACCAGCGAGGTGAGTGGGGCGCTTCGCAAGAGCGGAATTAAGGAAGGAATGATCCTGGTTTCGGCCATGCACATCACCGCGGGCGTTTGGGTGAATGATGCCGAAGACGGGCTGCTCGCCGACATTGACGAATGGCTGGAGAAGCTCGCGCCCGTCCGCGCCGATGACCGGCAGCATCGAACCGGCGACACCAATGGCGACTCGCACCTGAAAAACCTCTTGGTGCACCACCAGGTGATCGTGCCGGTAACTGCCGGAAGGCTCGATTTCGGCCCCTGGCAGCAGGTTTATTACGCGGAGTTCGACGGACAGAGGCCCAAGCGCGTCATCATTAAAGTAATGGGTGAGTGACGCCATTGCGAAAGGAACCGCGACGCTCCGGCATTTGTCTAATGAGGTATATATGACTCGAATTTTGCTCTTGGCCGCAGTTTTTCTCGCGAGCGCTGCCGCTGCCGATCTTCCGATTCGACAAGTGACCTTGTACAAGAGCGGCGTGGGCTATTTTGAGCGCTCCGGGCAAATGGCGGCGGGCGAATCGGGGCGGCTCGATTTCAAGGCGTCCGACATGAACGACGTGTTGAAGTCGCTCACCCTCCAAGATCGCAACGGCGGCAAGGTAACAGATTTACACTACGATTCAAGCGAACCGCTGGATCGCAAACTGGCGGATTTTCCATTCAAGATCGACGGGCAGGCTTCGCTGGCTATTTTACTGGACCAGATGAAAGGCGCCAAAGTCGAGATTAAGTATGGCGCCGAAACTGTGAGCGGGGCGATCGTAAGCGGGCGGCTCGTGGCCGCCGACGATAAGCATGCCGAACGCGAACAGGTGGTCCTGATGCTGGATTCCGGAGAGCTGCGCACATTTGACCTGGCCGCGGCGAGCGCTCTCCGATTCGCTGATTCCACGCTGCAAGGCCAGCTCCGGGATTATCTCGCTGTGGTGAACCAAGCGCGTTCGCGCGACAAGCGCAGCATCTACATCGATTCATCCGACGCTAAGGCGCGCCAGATCGACGCCAGTTACACCATCCCGATGCCGGTGTGGAAATCGAGCTACCGGTTGATATTCAACGATAAGGGCGAATCCACGCTGGAGGGTTGGGCGATCATCGACAACACCACGGGCGAGGATTGGACCAACGTGGTGCTTGCGGTAGTGTCGGGCCGGCCGGTATCGTTCATCAGCAAATTATATGAGCCGAAGTACGTCCCGCGGCAGACCGTTGAATTACCCGAGGATCGCGCCGCCGCGCCGGTAGTATACAGTGGAGCGGTTGCGGGCGGCGTGGCTGGCGGGCGTCCCGGTGTGATCGGAGGACTGGCGCCTGCGCCTCCGCCGGCGATGGAACGGAGCCGCCAATTTCTGGCCCCAACCGGAATCCTAAAGAGTGAAGAGGAAGCGGCTTTGAGTAGCGTAGCTGTTGACGTCGCTTCGGCCGACCTCGGCGAACTCTTTGAATATCGCTTCGCCACGCCGGTCACCGTGAAGAAAGACGAGTCGGCCATGCTCCCGTTCCTGCAACAGAAAATCGGCGCGCGCAAGCTGCTGATTTATTCGGAAAACTACGGCGAGCATCCCATGAGCGCCGCTGAATTGACCAACTCCACCGGCAAAACGCTGGACGGCGGACCGATCACCGTGTTCGAAGGCGCCAGCTACTCGGGCGAAGCTCTGATGACCACGCTCAAAGCCGCCGACAAGCGCCTGATCAGCTATGCCGTCGATCTGGGAACGCGGGTGACCACGGCTTTCGATTCCAGCCGCAGCACCGTGCGCGAGATTCACGTCAATCGCGGCGTGCTGACCGCGCGGTCGGCGATGCAAGAGACCAGGACCTACACCATTCGCAACGTCGATGCCAAGGCCAAGACACTTGTCATCGAACAGGCCCAGCGGCCGGAATACAAGGTGCTGAACCCCATGCCAACCGAGACCACCACGACAGCGAATCGGTTCGAGGTAAAACTCGGCCAGAATTCAACCCAGAAATTTCCAGTTGCCGAGGAACGCGTGTACGACACAACAACCGCTGTATCCAGCCTGACGCCGGATGCGCTGCTCGCTTATGTGCAGAACAAAGCTATCTCGGATGCCGGGCGCCGCCAGCTCCAGCAGATCGTCGACCTGAAGCGCCAGATCGCGGATCTTGACAATCAGATCCGTCAAGCCGACAGCGACATCAAGAGCTTGATCGACGATCAAACTCGCATTCGCCAGAACATCCAGAGCCTCAACGCCGTCAGCGGGCAGCAGGAACAAGTGCAGAAGTACGCGCGCCAGCTTGCGGATCAGGAAAGCCAATTGGCCGCACAGCGCGATCATGCAAGCGACTTGCGCAAACAGGAGGCAGCGCGGGAATCAAGTCTCAACGACCTGATCGCCCAACTGGAGTTCTGACGCCTGCGGCTACAATGAACCTTTGAGACTGGCTCTCATTGGATACGGACACGTTGGCCGAGCATTGGCCGCGCTCATCGACCGCAAGCGCCGTGCCTTTCCATTTCGCATCGTCGCCATCCACACGGCCCGGCATGGCTCGGCGTACGATCAGCGTGGCCTGCCAATGGACCCCAAGTTCGGCCCTGCGGCGGCGTCAGTGAGCGAGTTCTTGGATCGCGCGGAATCCGATGTGATCGTTGAAATCACCACGCTGAATCCGGCCACCGGAGAGCCAGCCATCTCGCATATTCGCGCGGCCTTCGCCCGCAAGCGTCACGTGGTCACGGCCAACAAGGGCCCCATCGCTCACGCTTACGCTGCACTGCGTGCCGAAGCCGAACGCGCTGGCGTCGCGTTTCGCTTCGAATCCACAGTGATGGACGGCGTTCCGGTCTTCAACCTGGTGCGCAACGATCTTCCCGACGTTAGAGTGCTCGGCTTCGCCGGTGTCCTCAACTCGACCTCTCAAGTTGTAATTGAGGCGATGCGGGCAGGTAAATCACTGCAGGATGGAATTGAAGCGGCCCGCCGGCTGGGCGTCACCGAAGCGGATGCCAGCTACGATATCGACGGTTGGGATGCCGCCGCGAAGGCCGCGGTTCTCGCCAATGTCCTGATGGACGCGCGCCTCACTCCTCTGGACGTCGACCGGCGCGGCATCGGGCGCCTTACACCGGAACGTTTGATCGAGCTGGCCAAGAACCGCAAGACGGTTTGCATGGTGAGCCGCGGCCGCTCCAGCGCCGCGGGAGTTCGCCTGCGAGTCCGCGCCGAAGTGGTGGACGAAACCGATCCCTTGGCGGCAGTGCACGGCACCTCCAATCTCCTGCTGCTGCACACTGATCTGATGGGGACCATCGGTGTCATGGGAATTTCCGGTGGAGTAGAGCAGACCGCCTACGGTCTCTTCAGCGATCTCGTGGATATCGCGCAAGCGGCGGAGTGTGCCCGCGAATGACGCGTTCGCAAATGCCGCGAGCCCCGAGTCGAAGCGGCAAGCTTGGCCGCTTCAACACGAGGCCCGGTCGGTCTTCGCGATGTATTACGTCCCGTTACCCGTCTACCGCCAGTCCGCGTGGTGCTCGCGATAGTCCCGCAGTCGACTTACATCGTCTGCCAGCATGTCGCGGTCGCGAGCCGAGAGCTTGTTGCTGTCGATGACCCGCTGCAAGCCGGCGATCACGTTGTCAAGCTGCGGCTGGTCATACCGATTGTCCGCCAGTTTGGTCTGCAGCTCTCCCAACTCCTGCTTCGTTCTGGCAATGCGAAACTCGTCTCTGCCTCCCGGGAATGTCGAGGACTGAACCTGATCCAGATCTTCCCGGACCCGTTGGAACAAATGAGCCTTCCAATGTTGCTCCCTAAAGAAGGAGTCGCGACTTTGGTACCAAGTGCTGTCGCCACCGCGGTCACGGTCGCGATCTTGCGCCATTCCGATGCTGCTGCCAAACACCAACAGGCCAACACCGGCGATCATTTCCAATAGGATGTGCTTCATGGCTAACTTCTACCTCCAAACTCTGGACGCCTCTTGCAGAAATGTGCTTCGAAGCAAAAGGTGACCAGGTAACAATGTGACTCCTTAAATACGCGACCCCGGACGATCGCTCACGGCATAGTCGGCCGAAGCTTCGCCAGATTCCGCGACGTCTTCAGCGCCGGTTTCTTCCACAATCTTCTTGGCGCGTTTGACCCACTCGGAGCTGTCGCAATGCACCGAGAGCAGGATCCCACCCGCCTTAACCCGGCCTTCGTAACGCTTGGCTTCGTACTCCGGCACGCCCATGCCGATGAGGGCGCCGGCGACGCCGCCCACAGTTCCACCAGCTCCAATGCCGGCCAGCAAGCCAATGATTGGTCCAGCGGCGATGAACGGGCCCAGGCCGGGAATCGCCAGCGCCCCGATACCGGCAAGCCAGCCCAGCGCCCCGCCAATCACGGCGCCGGATACCGCGCCGGTGGTCGCGCCTTCCGGAGCTTTAGTGTCTTTCTTGTGCACAAAGTCCTTCGTGCCCAGGTTTTCGGGCATCAATACTGAAACGTCCGTGCTTCGAAAGCCCGCGGAGCGAAGCCGTTCTAACCCGGAGCTCAGAGCAACCGTATCGCGATAAATTCCGAAAACAGCAGTGTTCTTTCCCATGATGATTTCCTTTTCTTGTCCCTTCTAGTTTGCTAATTGCGTTTGTACGCCGGCGCCCAGCGAAAGTCCCGGATGTATACGCGCCTGTTTTCCTGCCTCCGAACTTGCACGAGCTCTGCCAGACGCCCGGTGATGCAACTGGTGGGCGGGAGGGAAGAACAACAGGGTGGCCGGCTTCAGGCAACCAGAAGATACCTGCGGAGATCGCGGCCGGCGGGAAATATTTCCAGGTTAGAAACTGGATAGAGTCAGGCTCTTCTATAGCTTCCGCGTGGCCTCTGCCGTGCAATCAATCCGAAGGAAGGAGTAATTATACTCATGAATTGGGATAGAGTCGAAGGCAACTGGAAACAGATGAAGGGCAAGGCCCGGGAAAAGTGGGGCAAGCTCACGGACAGTGACTTCGAGCAGATCGCCGGCAAGAAAGATCAGCTCGTTGGCCGCATCCAGGAACGCTACGGCATTACCAAGGATGAAGCTCAGAAGCAGGCCGATGAGTGGGTGCGCGAACAGAAGTTTGAAGAAAAACAACAGAAAGAGACCACTCGGGTTTAAGTTTGTTATTGCATAGGACGCCTAGCGCGTTCGTCTTGGCAGGCCGTCCTTGTGGCGGCCTTTTTTTCCTTCCCAATACCGTCACCAGAAACCGCAATCGTACTCACTCCGTCGAAACCCTGGGCGGCGCGTCCTTCACGTATTTATCGAACCACGCCATCATTTCGTACAGTACGGTCTCGATGGTCTCCCGCGCCTGGTAGCCGTGCGCCTCGGCTGGCAGCATCACCAGCCGCACCGTGCCGCCGTTCCCACGAATCGCCTGATACATCCGCTCCGATTGAATCGGAAAAGTCCCGGTATTGTCGTCCGCTTCGCCGTGCATCAGCAGAATGGGCGCTTTGATCTTATCGGCCGCCAGGAATGGCGACATTTTTAAATAAACATCCGGCGCTTCCCACAAGGTTCGACGCTCGGTCTGGAATCCAAACGGAGTCAGTGTGCGATTGTACGCCCCGCTGCGGGCGATCCCGGCGCGAAACAGGTTGGAATGCGACATCAAATTGGCCGTCATAAACGCGCCGTAGCTATGCCCGCCTACCCCGACGCGGTCTCGATCCGTCACGCCCATCTCCACCGCCTTGTCGATCGCCGCTTTGGCATCCATCACGATCTGGTCGAGATACGTGTTGTTCACCGTCTGCGGATCGCCGATAATCGGCATCGCCGTATCGTCCAGCACCGCATAGCCGTGCAAGGCGAAGAAAAGCTCGGATGGACCCGCGATGCTGGTGAACCGCTGCACCGACCCGCTGATCTGCCCCGCCGTCGCGGCGTCGTTGTATTCCAGCGGGTACGCCCACACCACCGTCGGCAGCCGCGTGCCCTGTTTGTAACCCGGCGGCAGGTACAAAGTGAACGATAGCGGCACGCCATCCTGCCGCTTGTATGTGACCTTCTGTTTGGTGATTCTCCGAAGCTGCGGCGTGGGATCGGGAAAATGCGTCAGTGCCTGTTCGGAGCCGCCCGCGCCCAACGTACGCACGAAATAATTGGGCGGCGTGGTCTGGTTCTCGCGCACGGTAAGAATCTTCGATGCGTCGCTGTCTAGCAGCGCGACGAAGTTCTCATAACTGGTCTCGCTGGAATGAAAAATGCGCTCCGTCTTTCCGCTATCGAGATTCATCCGATCCAGAAACGGCCGGTCGCCTTCCGGGCTCGCGCCCGGCCCCGTCAGATAAATGTAATTCCCAACCTGCCCCACCACTTCGTGTCCGTTGGGCAGCATCCGCCGCACCATCGTGCCGGGACTGTGATAACGATCCTGCACATTCACGCCCCACAGCAGCTTCCCCGGCGCGCCCGCGCGCTCGGTATCAATCAGGAACATGCGCTGCCAGCGGCGATTGCGCTCATAATCCTCGACGAACGCGCCCCGCTGCTCGGCGAATTCAATTCCGCGAAAGCGTTCCTCGGTCTTGAAAAGTTCCTCCGGCGCAGAGCCGAACGGCGCCTTCAGCATGACGATGCGATCGCGATGCGGAACCTTCTCGTTGGGATTCCCACCGTCCAACGCCTCGGCCCAAACCAGCGTGGCCGGCTGATTCGGCCGCCACGCGTAATCTCGCGGTCCAGTGGGTACGCCCTGAATCGGCACCCGATCCTCCAGCGGCAGGCTCGCAACTTTGTAGACCACGCCGCCGGCGCCATTCCAGACCTCGACGTCCTTGGGAAAATCCTCTACCGGATGCAAGTAAGAAAACGGCCGGTGCACGCGCGCCACTAGTACATGCTGGCCGTCCGGCGCCGGATCTACGGTCAGAAATATCGACGGCTTCCCGCGCGCTTCTACTCGCCCGTTCGACGTATCCACCGTCGCCAATTGCGCCGTCGCATAGTAGTCGAACAAGTCCTCATCATGCGCGTTATTCAGCATGTCTTCGTAGGTGCGAACCGGTCCCGTGTGGCCGGCGCTCTCCTGCGTATGAACGCCCGTGGGAATGGCAGGCTCCACAGGCGGCGCACCGCGCCCGGCCGGAACGGTCTGGACCAACAGCCTGCGGCTGTCCGGCATCCATTGCAGAATGGGATCGCGCCGATTCCCGAACCCCGCGCCTTCCATAGCCGCGTTCACGCGCACGCCGTCGATCCTGTGCGCACGCCCGCTGGCCGCATCCCCAACCCACAACTCAATCGCGTTCTCGGTGTTATTGGTGAAAGCGAACTGCTTTCCATCCGGACTCCAGCGCGGCGCCGAAGTTTTCGCCCCGGCCGGCAACTGGATCTTCACCTGCGACCCATCCTCGATGCGCACCAGAACCATGGAGGTATCCAGGTTGGCCCGATGCGGTCCATTGTTCTTGGGATTGATGCGCAACCCGGCCAGCCGCAGCATCGGCTGCCCCACCACGGAGATCGGCGGATACCGCAGCGGCTCAACCAGCAACAGATGCGCGCGCGTCGGGCTGACAATCGCGCGCGGCGTAGCCGGTGCATTCAGCACATCCAGAATTTCCTGCGGCGGCTTCTGATAAGGCTCATCAGCGAGCAGCAGCCCGGCGAGACAAACAAACAACAGGCGAAGACGCATCATGAGGCTATTTTAGCCCCCACGATACGCAATCGCTTCAGCCCAGCTTTGCGGCTTGTCCGTCCACCAGCCCCCGGAGCGGACCTTGTTGCTCACTCACAACGGCGCCCGAGATATTCGCCGACAAGCTCTTCAACGCACCTCGCGCCGCACCGAGATCCCCGCGCTCGACCTCGCGAAACGCCGCGACATACTGCTCCACCAGCTTCTCCCGCTGTGCCTTCGACTCATGTCCCGCCACAAACGCGGAATCCGGCAGCTTCACAATAGCCGACTTCAACCCGCCCCACCCCAGGTCGATCACCACCGGCTTCACCAGCATGAAATCGCCCGCCAGTTGCGACAACCCCGCCACCTGCTGCACGAAATATTCTTTATCGAACCCATGCATCCCGGCCTCGGTGTCCACTTGCGCATACGTCTGCGTCCAGCCGCCCGGCCAATCGCCCGCCAGCCCGATCCCCGGAAGCTTGTAAGCCCGCCCCTTGTTCATGGGACTCTTCACGGTCCCCTGAAATCCGCCATTGACGCCCGGCCCCGTATTTCCCGACTTAACATCGACGCGCGGCCAACGGTTATCCGTGGCCGCCCGCGCGATCGCCTCCACCAGCCAGATATTGTTGTTGTGCACATCCATCAGGCTGGTAATGACGCCTCCATTTTCCGCCGCCTCGCTCGAGTAGACGTAATGATTCCCGTCCGGCCCAGTCTCGATGGTCTGCCTGCCGCCCATGTGCTCGATCCCAATCGTCGCCACCACGCGTTTCAACAACTCCGGATGAATCGCGTAATAGTCGAACTGCGGCCAACTCCCCTCGCCCCCCGGCATGAAGTGCCGGCAATCGAAGTAGAACACCAGCGTACGCGCCCGCGCGGCCTTCGGGATGTGCCGGAAATATGAAATGATGCCGAGCATCCCCAGCCCGCCATTTTCTTCGATCAACGACATTGCGTCAGTGTGGGTGGCCAGCAGCACCTGTTCATCCTGCGGCGTTCCGTAATTCCGTCCCGGTAGATACGCCAGAATCGCTTTGCCAGTGTCGCGCTGGAACCGCGCCGTAAGCGTCAAGGTCGCGCGCTTTCCGGCCTTGGCGTCTTGTAGCACCTTCGCCCCATTTACGCGATCCAGCGTCAGCGTCGGGCAGTTGATATATTTCGCGCCGAGCCCGGCCTTGCCGTCCGGCGTGTACACACTCCGTTGCGCCAGTCCGAACGCGGCCCCGGGCGACAGGTCATACACCACCACCATCCCGGCCGCGCGCCCGCGAATCCCGATCGCGGCAAACCGGTTGAGTTGCGCCCAAACCCAGCGGCAATGGTAGGAGCTGGTGACGCTGGTCGGTGGCGGCGTAAATAATGGATGCCACTTCCCCGGCGACCGCCACTCGTAATCGGTCAGCGTATAGCTGTCCAGAAACGAATTCGAGTAGGGAGGCTCGGGATAGGGCGCGGTCTCGAAAACTAGAATCTTCCCCGCCATCTCCGCATCCGACGCCGGCTCGGCATGATCGTAATACAGCATCTGCGCCGACACGCCCTCAGGCGGCGTGGACCCGGAGGTCATCCCATATGAAGCGACCACCGCCACCGGCGTCCCGTCGCTAACGAGTTTCTCCACCGCGACGCTCGAATCAGGAAGATGCGTGCGCCGATCCGGCCAGTCGTCCACGATGTAATGGTCGTAAGGAATTTCGACGGAATCGAAATCCACGGCGCCGAACTCCTGCATCTTAGAAGTCAGGAAATCGGTATAGCGCTTCCATCCCGCGCCGCCCGCGTAAGTTGGCCCGCCCTTGCTCTTGAACACATTCCAATCCCACGCAAGATCGGGCGTGATCATAAATTGCGAATCGATCTTCGGAAACGCCGCCGCGGCGTCAACCCGGCCTCGACCCAACATCGTCCCAGCCGCGACCCCGGCCGCCGCCTTCAGAAAGGTCCGCCGCCCCGTCCTGCTCATCGCCCACCTCCGAGCTAGATTCTATGAAATCCGAAGTGATCCTGTCATCCCTGCATTCTCCCTTGCTTCCACGCGTTCTGTAGAGCATACTCTGGTTGAGGTATTTCGACGCATGTACGTGAAAACCGCCCTTCTTTCTCTACTGCTCATCGGGGTCTCCGGGCTGCGTGCCGATGTCACATTGCGCTATAAGACCGAAGTCAACATCAATCCCAATCTACCCTCCGCCATGCAGGGCCTGAGTGCTATGGATGCGGTTATACCTCACGAAATGATTCTGCAGTACAGAGATGGGAAAGGCGCCACGTCACAAGGCGCAATGACTTCCATCGCCGATTTCGCCAAGCAAGAATTAACGATTTTGGACCATCAGGGCAAGCGATACTCGACCCTGCCGTACGCGCAATATGCAGATGCCGCGACGGCTGCGATGCCACGAGTTTCCGGCCAAGCCGCAGGTATGCTGGCGGGCATGAAGACGCACTCCGAATCGAAGATCACAGGGCATAGCGCGACCATTCAGGGGATCGAAGCCGACGAACGGGAGTTTGACATTACCATCGATCCCCCGGATCTGCCGAATATGCCCGCCGTTCCAGGCCCCATGATCCGTCTCGTAATGCACTTCTGGATGGCTAAGCCGGGCGAGATCATCCGAGTCCCCGCGGTCCGTGAAGTACTTGGCTATGGCCAGTTTGCGGCCGCCACCATGAACCCCATGAGTTCGGTCGAGAAAATACTCGGACAAATGCCGTTGACCCCCGATATCATGGGCCTCATCAAGGATTTACACTCCGCCGGCACAAACTTCGTACTCCGGACGCAGGTCGAGATGTTTATGCCCATGCTGGACGCTTTATTCAAACGGACGCCTGCTGGAGCAAGCCCATTTGGCGCGAACTTCGATCCCAGCGCGCCCTTGATGACAATGAATCAGGAACTGGCCTCGATCTCGACGGAGACTGTCTCCGAAGCTGCGTTCCGTGTACCCGATGGTTACCAACCCGCTCCGGCCGCCGACATTTTGAAGGACTTGATGGCTAAGGCGCAGGCACCGGGTAAGCAATAGATTGATCCCTCGGTTGACGGCTCACACGAGTCGTCCCGTTAAGATCGTGATCATTTCTCATATTCATCCCGACCATACCGGCCGTTTTGGTCTACACCGGCCGTAGTATACTTCCGACTATGGAAAAAATGAAGTGTACGGCGAGAATCGCAGTTCTAGGGCTCGGACTGTGCTTGGCGGCAGCTCCGCAGACCACCACGCCCCCGAAAACGGCACCGGCAACGCACGTCACCAAGGAACAGATTCAGGAGTTCATCGCAAAGCTGCCACGCGCGCGAATATCGGATAGCCCCATCCGTGCGATTGACGTGGGCGGATACCGGGTGGGCGTCTTTGCTGTGTTCCGCCCCAAGGACGCGCCCGAGCCGGCCATTTACCACGATACGAACATGACCGAGATTCTGTACATCCTGGAAGGCTCGGCCACGCTAATCACCGGCGGCACCATTCCGGACGCTCATCCGCCCACGCGCCCCGGCGGCAACTTCACCGGCGACAGGATTGAGGGCGGCACCAGCCGGCACGTGTCTCCGGGCGACGTGATCATCACCCCTGGGCGCACGCCGCACTGGTGGCAGAATCTGGAGAGCGACATGTCGTACCTGGTCTTCAGGCCGGACCCGGATGGGAAGTCGCTGCAACTGAAGTAGCGCCCTCTCCATTCGCGGCGCCGCCGAAACGCCAAATCGCCATAGCCAAGTCTGCGAGGGGTCCATCTGCGCGAGTCGCATCGCACTTCGGCCTGACTGTCCCGACACGCGGTCCGTAAGCACAGCGGTTGGGCGCATTGACGTCGCAGGCGCAAATATTCCCTCCTGGCGCCACAACCAGTTACGCCATACCGCAGGCATGCGCTCAACCAGTCAGGCGTAGCATGTCTTGATGGACTCTAGCCGCCCCCATTGCCGCTTAAACAGTCGTTTTGTTGGAATTACGCAACTTAGATGGCTTCGTTTTTCAAATCTTCACTTAAATTCCTCGCCACCCGCCGGCCGCCCACACCTTGCGTCAGGCCGTCGCCCGCGCGGCCCAGCGCCTTCAAATCTTGAAAAAATTAGCGCGTTCGCTTCCCCCACCTCGTGCGTATTAGTCCTTGAAAGGCAACGGTGACACCCAGCTTGGCCCAGCATGCCGCCCTCGGGCGCGCGGCCGTCGATTCGGACCGCGCCTTCGAATCCGCCGTCCGTGAACACCAAGCCATGGTTTTCAGCATCGCCTGCCACTTCTTGCAGGACCACGCCGCCGCCGAAGAGGTCGCCCAGGAAGTTTTCCTCGAACTCTTCCGCCACTGGCACGAACTCCACTCCCGCGAACATCGCCTGCACTGGCTGCGCAAAGTTGCCAGCCGCCGCTCCATCGATCAAGGCCGCCGCCGTAAACTGCGCCGCCACGTGAGCCTCGATGACGCGCCCGAACCATTCTCCTGGATGCCCGCCACCGATCCGCTCGTCAAGCGCTACATCGAGCAGCTCCTATCCAAACTTCCCGAGGCGCCCCGCATGATCGTAATACTGCGCTACCAGGAAGGCCTCGAACCCTCCGAAATCGCCGACCTGCTCGATATGCCCCTCGCCACCGTGAAAAGCCACTTGCAAAGATCGCTGGCATTGCTTCGCCGTAAACTACCGTTCACCGCTCCCGAGGAGTCCATATGACGGATTTTGAAGATCAGCTTCGCCGGGCGCTGGAGCGCAAGGACCCTTCGCCAGATTTCGCCGCGCGCGTACTGGCTCAAGTCTCCGTTAAACGCCGCCCGCGCGCCATCGCCGACTGGTTCCATTGGCCCGCCTGGACCGCCGCGGCCATTGCCGCTTCACTTTTGCTCGCATCCACGGGGCTCGATCTCGAGCGCCGCCAGCGCCTCGTCCGCGCACAGGGCGAGCAAGCCCGCGCGCAATTAATCCAGGCCATGGAAATCACTTCCGCGCAGCTCAACAAGATTCATAAGAAAGTCCAAGGTGCCATTCGATGAAACATTCGCTACTGCTTTGGTTGTTTATCTCTCCGCTCGCTTTCGCTCAGCCTTTGAAGCTGGACAGCCTCGACAAGCTCGCGTCCAAGGCGACCGAGACCGTCAAAGTAACTCTCGACAACAAGCTCCTGGGTTTGGCAGCCCGGTTCCTTTCGAACGACGATCCTGACGAAGGCCAGGTGAAACAACTGGTCAAAGGCCTCAAAGGCATCTACGTTCGCAGCTTCGAATTTTCCAACACCGGCCAATATGCAGACTCCGACCTCGACGCCATCCGCAAGCAATTGCGTGACTCAAGCTGGAAGCCGATCGTCGAGGTTCACGGCAAGGATGAAAACGACAACACCGACGTCTACATTAAGGATGAAGGCGATCATTACGCCGGAATGGCGATCGTCTCAGCCGAGCCTAAGCAATTGACCGTGGTCCACATCGACGGCGTAATCGACCTGGATGGACTGTCGAAACTGGCGGGCAACTTCGGCATACCCGACGACATTCGTTCCAAGACGGAACGGAAGCACAAATGATTCTGCTGTCTACCGCATCACCTTCGAGCCGAACAAAAAACCCACAGTCGCGTCACCTACGCCGACGCCCGTTAGTCCGACGCGGTCTTCTTCCGCTGCTGTGCGGCTTCGTTCGTTTCCTTGTCAACGGGCACACGCGCAATCGCGACACGCGCGATTCGATTATGATCCATCTGAAGAATCGTGAATCGGCGCCCTCCATATTCCACCGTTTCGCCTTCGTTCGGAATCTTGCCTAATTGAAAAAGCAAAAAGCCCGCCAATGTTTCAAACCCGGCATCGCCCGGAAGTTCCAAACCATAATGCGTGTCCAGATCGCGGATGGTGATGCCGCCGTCCACTTCGATCTCGGCAGCTTCCGCCGCGGGCCGCGGACGCTTCACGTCGTGCTCATCGCCGATTTCGCCCAGGATCTGTTCCAACGCATCTTCCAGCGTGACCAGTCCCACGATGGTTCCGAACTCGTCCACCACCACGGCCATATGCTTATGCGTGCTTCGAAATTCGTCGATCAGGTCGTTCAGCGGCTTGGTCTCCGGCACCACCAGCGGCTTACGAAGCACGCGCGACAGGTGAAACGGCCGCAGCGGCCGCCCCCGCTCCGCCGCGATCCGGCGCTCTTCCCAGATCCGCATCATGTCCTTGTAATGCACGTAGCCGATGATGTGCTCTGGGTCGCCCTGATACACCGGCAGCCGCGAATATTGGTTCTCGCGCATGCGCCGCAATACCTGATCCAGGCTGGCATCCACGCAAACCGAAACAATGGCGTTGCGCGGCACCATGATTTCGCGCGCGTAATAATTCTGCATTTCGAGCAGCGCCTGAATGGCGTCTTCCTCGAAGCGATGCAGATGGCCCTCGCGGCGGCTGGAGCTGACGATGAACTTCAATTCCTCGGCCGAATGGCCGCCGCCGGTGTGGCTGCCTTTGAGGCCGATCCAACGCGAAAGCGCCGCCGCGGACTTTTCGGCGAAGAAGACAAACGGCGCCGAAATGCGATAGAACACCAGCAGCGCCGGCGCCACCAGAATCGACAGCCGGTCGGCTTTTTCGATGGCCAGGTTTTTCGGCACCACTTCTCCCAACACTACATGCGCATAGCTGATCAGCAGGAAGGCGATGGTGAAACTCAATGCGTGCAGCCAAGGCGAGAGAGCCGGAGTCAGCACCGGATTGAAGACCGCGAGGATCAGGTTGTACATGGCGCTCTCACCGGCCCATCCTAATCCGAGGCTCGCCAGCGTTACGCCCGCCTGCGTCACCGAAAGCAAACGCGCCGGATTCGCCAGCAAGTTGAGCGCTGCTTGCGCGCCCACTTGACCTTCGGCGGCCAGCGCGCGCAACCGGCTCTTACGCACGGAGACCAGGGCGACTTCAGCGGCCGCGAAGAAGCCGTTCAAGATCAGAACCGCCATGAGGATGATGAAACGATAAGGCATGCCGGCCGTTTTCCCGTGACGGCGCCCACTCCGCCGCGATACAGTGGAATTTCCTAGATGCGCCTCGGAAGAATCGTCAAGTTCATCAACTTGAGCATAGCGGTTTTGCTCATAGTGGGTCTCGCCGCGGCCTACTGGTTCGCCTACCGGCCGCTCGCCCAGACTTCGGGCCAAATCGCCGCGCCGATTTCGGCGAAAGCCACGGTCGAGCGCGACGCGGTGGGTGTCCCGCACATCGCGGCCGCCAACTGGGAAGACGCGATCTTTCTGCAGGGCTACGTCACTGCGCAGGATCGCCTGTGGCAGATGGATGCATTGCGCCGGCTGGCCTCTGGTGAGTTGTCCGAAATTATAGGACCTTCGGCGCTGGAGCTGGACCGCGAGGCGCGCCGCTTGCGAATGCGGCGCATGGCGCGCGACCATTATCAGAATTTGCCCGCGGGCGACCGGGCGGTGCTGGCCGCCTACGCGCGCGGCGTCAATTACTTCATCGAAACCCATCGGGGCCGCTTGCCGCTCGAGTTCTCCTTGCTGCGCTACGATCCCCGGCCCTGGAGCATCGAAGACAGCTTGCTATGCGGCCTGCAGATGTATCGCAACCTCACCACAACCTGGCGGGAAGAATTGCAGAAAGCCGCCATGCTCGCTGCCGGCGATCGCGCCAAAGTGGACTTTCTGTTTCCGTCGCGCATCGGAACCGAGTTTCAACCCGGTTCCAACGCCTGGGCGCTCTCGGGCAAGCACACTGCCAGCGGCAAACCGATTCTCGCCAATGACCCGCATCTGGAATGGGGCATCCCGTCCACCTGGTATCAGGTTCACTTGCAGGCGCCCGGTCTGGATGTCATCGGTGTTTCGCTTCCTGGGTTGCCGTGCGTGATCATCGGGCACAACCAGCGCATTGCCTGGGGCGTCACCAATCTCGGCTACGACGTGCAGGACCTGTACATCGAGAAGATCGATCCACGCACGGGCCGCTACCTGTTTCGCGGCCAACTCGAGCAAGCCCGCGCCGAGACCGAATGGATTGCGGTGAAGGGCCAGAGGCCGGTGGAGTTTCGCCAGTGGGTGACGCGGCACGGTCCGGTGACCATCGAGGAGGGGAATCGGTTTCTCGCGCTGCGCTGGAGCGCGGCTGAACCCAACGCGTTTCAATATCCGTTCTTGGATCTCAACCGCGCCGGCAACTGGACTGAGTTCAATGCCGCGCTGGCACGTTTTCCCGGGCCGGGGCAGAATTTCGTGTATGCCGATGTGGACGGAAACATCGGCTACCACGCCACCGGCAAACTTCCGGTCCGCAAATACGAAGGCGACGTTCCAGTGGACGGGAGCTCGGGCGATTTCGAATGGGAAGGTTTCATTCCGTTCGAGCAACTGCCGGCATTCTACAATCCGCCGCAAGGCTGGATCGTCACCGCCAATCAGGATCCGTTTCCGGACAACTACCCTTACGCCGTTCACGGCAGCTTCGCGGCGCCTTATCGTTCGCTGGAGATTCGCAGCCTGCTTGACTCACACCAAGGGTGGAAACCGGCTGATATGCTGGCGGTTGAGAAGGACGTCTATTCCGCGTTCTTCGAGCATCTCGCGCAAATGCTGGTGGCGGCCTACGATCGCACGAAGCCTTCGGATTCGAGCTTGCGCGATGGCGTCGAAGTGCTGCGATCCTGGAACGGCCAAATGGAAAAGGGCACGGCCGCGCCTATGTTGATGTCGGTTGTGTACCAGGCTTTGCGGAAGCGCATTGCGGACTCGGCCGCGCCGGGCAAGTCCGATCTCTATGGCGCACAAATGGCGCCGGCGGTAGTGGAGCAGATCCTGAATCGGAGCGCGCACGGATGGTTTCAAGATAGAGACGCGCTGCTGATGCGAGCGCTTTCGGAGGGCATTCAAAACGGCCGGCGTTCGCAAGGCAGCAACGTGAAGCGCTGGAATTACGGAAGCTATAACCAGCTGACCATCCGGCATCCGGTGGGCGACAAGTTGCCGCTGCTGGGGCCGTATTTCAACGTGGGGCCGGTGCCGATGAGTGGCTCATCCACCACCATCAAGCAGACCACTTTGATTTTGGGTCCATCGATGCGATTTGTCGCGGATCTCAGCGACTGGGATCGCTCGCTCAACAACATCACCATCGGAGAGTCCGGCCAGATCCTGTCGCGGCACTACAAAGACCAGTGGGATGCGTATTATGCGGGCCGAAGTTTTCCGATGCAGTTTCGCAAGGTGGATGCGAAACAGACTTTGACTTTTTTGCCGAAGTGAAGCCGTTAAGCGACGGTAGGTTCGGGCAGCTCTTCCTTCATTCGTTTCTTGCGGCGCGAGCGGGTCTTTTCCAGGACCGCGGCCATGTAAGTGTAGAACACCGGCGTCAAATAAAGAGTCACTAACTGCGAGAAGAGCAACCCGCCGACCACTGCCAGGCCCAGCGGCTGCCGGGCTTCGCCGCCGGCGCCGTAGCCGAGCGCAATGGGCACCGCTCCCAGCAGCGCCGCCATGGTGGTCATCATGATCGGTCGGAACCGAATCAGACAGCCTTCATAGATGGCCTGTAAAGGCGCCAGGCCCTGCTTGCGTTCCGCTTCCAGGGCGAAGTCGATCTGCATGATGGCGTTCTTTTCCACAATACCGATCAGCATGATCAGGCCGACGAAAGCGTAAATGTTCAGATCCATGTGGAACAGGTATAAAGTCATCAGGGCGCCGAAGCCGGCCGACGGCAGTCCGGACAGAATCGTGAGGGGATGAATATAGCTCTCGTACAAAATGCCGAGTACGATGTACACCACCAGGATGGCGACCATCAGCAGAACCCAAAGATTGCCGAGCGAGTTTTGGAAGGCCTTGGCCGCGCCTTGGAAATTGGTGCTGATGGTTTCTGGCAAAGTCTGCTTGGCGAGCGCTTGAATCTTGTTCACCACCTCGCCCAGCGACGCGCCAGGCTTCAAGTTAAATGACACTGTCACGGCGGGAAGCTGGCCATAATGGCTCACCGCCTGCGGGCCGATGTCTTGATGCAGCTTCGCCAAAGTATCCAGCGGAATGAGCGCGCCGGATGAGGATTTGAAGTACAGCATCGAGAGCGCGTGCGGATCGGTCAGATATTGGGGGTTCAACTCCAGCAAAACCTTGTACTCGTTGATGGCGGCGTAGATGGTAGAGACCCAGCGCGGCCCATAGGCATCGTAGAAGGCGTTTTCGATGGAGTTGGCGTTCACTTGCAGCGCGGCGGCTTTATCGCGGTCGATGGCGACATTCACCTGTGGACTCAGGATGGCGAGATCGCTGGTCACATCCTGGACTTCGGGAAGCTTCTCGATTTCTCTTTCCAGCCGCGTCGCACCGGCGTACAGTTCCTTTTTGTCGGGCGATTGCATGGAGAACTGGTACAAGCTCTTAGTGACCTGACCGCCGATGCGGACCGTGGGCGGATTCTGCAAGTACACGCGCATGCCGGGGAAGTTGGAAAGCTTGGGGCGCAAGTCTTCGATGATCTTGTTGACGAGTTCCTTGCGTTGGCCGCGGGGCTTCAAGTGGACGACGATCTCGCCGTAATTGGGCCCTCCCAAAGTGGAGGCGGAGGTGCCGCCTACGGTTGACATGAGCCCGAGCACATTCTTGTCGGTGCGGAACACTTCGGCGACCGCCTTCTGGTATTCGACCATCTGGTAGAACGAAGTTCCTTGCGCGGCTTCGGTGACGGCATAAATCTGGTCGGTGTCCTGATCCGGGATAAAGCCTTTGGGGATGGTCACGAACAGATACAGGGTTGCGGCCAGCACTACGCCGGAAGCGGCCATGGTGAGGGCACGGTGACGCAGCACCACTTGAAGGGTGCGGTCGTACACGTGCAGCATTCCGTCGAAAAACTTCTCGGTGGTGCGATAAAACCACGAGCGTTTCTGCAACTCGGGCGAACGCAGGAAGCGGCTGCACAGCATAGGCGTCAAGGTGACGGATACGATGCCGGAAATGAGAATCGCGACGCAGATGGTGACCGAGAATTCACGGAACAGCCGGCCCAGTATGCCGCCCATGAAAAGAACGGGGATGAAGACAGCGGCGAGCGACAGGGTCATGGACACGATGGTGAAACCGATTTCGCCCGATCCGTCGAGAGCCGCGCGCAAAGGCTTCTCGCCCATTTCCATATGCCGGAAAATATTTTCGAGCATTACGATGGCGTCGTCCACAACGAAGCCGACCGAAAGAATCAAGGCCATCATGGACAGGTTGTCGAGGCTGTAGTGCAGCAGGTACATGATGGCGAAGGTGCCGATGATGGAAAACGGCAGCGCCAGGCTGGGGATCACGGTTGCGGACACATTGCGCAGGAACAGGAAGATCACCATGATCACCAGACCCAGCGTGAGCAGCATGGTGAACTGAACGTCTTTGTAGGATTCGCGAATGGTGTCGGAACGGTCGTACAGGACGTCCATGTTCACCGAGGCTGGAATCTCGGCGCGGAAGAGAGGCAGCAGGTTCTTCACCGAGTCGGTCACCTGAATGGTATTGGTTCCGGGCTGGCGTTGGATGCCGAGAATGATGGCGCGCTGGGTTCCTTCGGGCGTGTAGAACCAGGAAGCGGTCTTGTCGTCCTCGACGCTGTCGATCACTCTGCCGAGATCGTCCAGACGAACCGGCGAACCGTTGCGGTAGGCCACGATGAGCGGCCGATACTGAGCCGCGCTCATCAACTGCCCGCTAGCCTGCAAGGTGAAGGCGCGCTGCGGTCCGATGATGGTGCCGGTGGGCAGGTTGACATTCCAGCTTTGCAGCGCGGTCTCGACTTCGTTGATGCCGACCTGATGGGATGCCAACAGGTGCGGGTCCACTTGCACGTGGACAGCGTATTTCTGAGCGCCCAGGACTTGTACCTGCGCGACGCCGCTGATCATGGAAATGCGCTGAGCGATGCGCGTTTCGGCGTACTCATCCAGCGTCCACAGCGGAATGGTCTTGGACGTGACCGCGAGATACAAGATAGGCTGGTCCGCTGGATTCACTTTGGTGAAGGTGGGAGGCGTGGGCATGCCTTGGGGCAGCAAGCGCGCGGCCTGGGTGATGGCGGCTTGGACGTCCACCGCTGCGCCATCCAGGCTCTTGCTGAGGACGAATTCGAGCGTGACCTGAGTCGATCCGAGGGAGTTGACCGATGTCATCGAATCCAAGCCGGCGATATTGGAGAACTGGTTCTCCAGCGGCGTGGCTACCGAGGAGCCCATTGTTTCGGGACTGGCTCCGGGCAGAGTGGCGGTTACGAGCAGGGTAGGGAAGTCGACATTGGGCAGATCGCTGACGGGCAAAGAGCGGTAGGCGACTAACCCAAAAAGAGCGATGGCCGCCATCAGCAAGCTGGTGGCGATGGGCCGGCGGATGAATCCTTCGGAAAAATTCATCGAAGCCGCAATCCGTGGCTAACTGGTTCGGTCCCTTTCCGATCGGCCGCCGTCACCACGGCCTCCGCGCCCGCTGAATTGGACGCGGCTATTCGGCGCGAGCCGGAGCTGACCCTCGGTGACAATGGTCTCGCCGGGTGTCAGCCCGCTATCCACTACCAGGTCCTGATCCACTCGCGTGCTGGTGACCACCGGCCGCATTTCAACCGTGCGGTCCTGTTTCACCACGTACACAAACTGGCCATCTTGTCCGGTCTGCACCGCTTGATTGGGGACCACAACGGCATTCGGACGCGTAGTGAGGCGCAGCGAGACGCGCACGAACTCACCCGGCCACAGCGTGTTGTCTTTATTTTCGAAAGTGCCCTTGAGCTTGATGGTGCCGGTGGACGCGTCGACGGAATTATCGATGAACGTTAGAACACCGGTTTCCCCGTTGCTCCCGGCATCCTGGGATTGGGCCTGAACGGCAAGCTTGCGTTGGGCCATGTATTTCTTGATTTCGCCCAACTGCGCTTCGGGGACTGAAAAGGTAACGTAAATGGGATGAACTTCGGCGATGGTCATCAGCTCCATGGTGTTGGGCGTTACGATGTTGCCCTGCTTCACCGCCAGGTTGCCCGTACGTCCGTCGATGGGAGAGCGGATCGCAGTATATTCCATCTGGACCTTGGCATTCTCCACCATGGCCTCAGCGTTAGCGATGGCAGCTTTGTCGGCGCCGATCTGGGCGCGCGCGCTTTCAATAGCGGCCTTGTCGGCCAGAATGGTCTGATTTAACGCGTCGGAATTGGCGCGCATCTGATCGGTCTGCTCGCGAGAGACGATGCCTTGGTCGAATAGCTTGGTGTAACGGCCGGCTTCGGTTTCAGCATACTTCTGATTGGCTGTATCGCGCGCGAGATTGGCCTGGGCTTGGCTGAGCGCGGCGTTGTCGCGCGCCGAATTGGCTTGGGCCTGTCCGAGCTGCGCCTGGGCCTGACTGAGTTGGGCCTGGAAGGGTCGCGGATCGATGGTGAACAACTGGTCGTCCTTCTTCACGTAGTCGCCTTCCTGGAAGTAGACTTTGGTGAGCTGGCCGCCGACTTGCGCTTTCACCGAGATGGTGGAATAGGCTTCCACATTGCCGATGACGTCAATGTTCACCGGCACATCCTTCTGCATGACGGTGGCTACTACCACGGGTACCGGGCCGCTGTCGCCTCTTCCACGTCCTCCACGCCCGCCACCGGATCCCCGGCCGGCGGTAGCGTCGGTTTCAGTCTTGCTGCCGCAGCCTTGCATTGCCAGAAACGCGAAAGTAATCAGAGACAGGGAAAGTGGCGCGAGGCAGTATAAAACCCGTTTGGACACACTCATGAAAAGGCGAACTCCATGGCTAACGTTAATGGGGCGTCTTTACGATCCTTCAGGTTACACTCTACGAGCCGTTATCTCAAGCCGGGACTTGATTTTAGCCTTGAATCTGGGGACGCTTTGTTTTCAGTTTAGCGCAGTTCGAAGCGGCCGTCGGGATAAAGATAATAGCGGCGGCCCCGCCACACGATGGTATTGCCGAAGAACCCAGCCAGCCAGAAGAGGAACGTGAGAATATCCTGCAGGACCAGGAGATGCCAGCGTGGGCGAGCATGGAGAATCCAGGCGCAGGTGGACCAGGCCGCTAGCGCCCGCAGCGCGGCCGCGAGGACAAGCGCGGGCCACCAAGCCGGATGCAAAGCGCAGAGCAGCAGCGCGAACGGGAGCGGATGCGTGAAAAGCTGGCCGACGTAGCCCCAGGGCCGGGAGCGCCGGGTGCTCCGGACCCAGCGCAACCGGTGTGAGACGTTGGCGCGAAGGGTTTGGCTTCCAATGCGATGCTGGACGATGTTGAGCGAGAGAATGACGCCCATTCCGGCCTGCGCGGCGAACTTGCCCATGATGAAATCTTCAGCCAGGTAGTCCTTGAGCTTGGCGAAACCGCCGATTGCGGCCAGGGCTTGTTTGCGCGCCGCGATGGTGGGGCCGACGGCGAACTTCATGCCTTCGACCAGCCGTGCCACCAATAAGCCCGCCAGAAAGTCGGTGTTCATGCCCTCGGCCTCGAGTTGGGACCAGAAACTGGCTCCCGCCACGGCGCGATAGGGACAGGTAGCCAGCGCCACGCCAGGATCGCTGAACTCGGCGGCGATGGAACTCAGGAATCCTGGTTGGACGCGGATATCGCTGTCGCTCATGACCAGGATGTCATAGCGCGCTTCGACGACCATTCGCTCCAAGCTGTAGACCTTGGCATTGGGATAGGGCGGTTCGCCGGTGATCAGCAGTCGTGCGGTGCGGGTGGGGAATTTTGCGATCAGCGCTTGCACAACGGCGGCGGCGGGATCGGCGGAGTCGCGAACGCCGAACAGGAGCTCGTACTGCGGGTGGTCCTGTTCGAAGAAGCTACGCAGATTTGCTTCCAGGCCTTCCTCAGCCCCAGCCAGGGGCTTAAGCACGCTAATTGGGGCGGCGGAGGCGGCCGGTGGGACTTTCTGCGCCAGGTAATTGCGGGCGGCGACTACAACGAGCAGGCAGTAAATCAGAGATCCGGCCAGTAGAAGGGCCAGGGCGACCGCCAGGGCGAACATGAGTGGGCCGCCTACTCGCTCGGGGCTTTGGTCCCGATCAGCTTTTGGATTCCGGCCAGGAATTCATCGACGCCCTGGGCTCCCAGATCGCCGTGTTTCCGGTTGCGGACCGAGACGCTGTCGTTCTGGGCCTCGCGGTCGCCCACCACCAGCATGTAGGGAATCTTCTGCAATTGGGCTTCGCGGATTTTAAGATTGACCTTCTCCTTGCGGTCGTCGAGTTCGACGCGGATGCCGGCCTGTTTGAGGCGGTCGGCCACTTTGTGCGCGTATTCAACGTGCCGGTCGGTGATGGGCAGCACGATGGCTTGCACCGGGGCAAGCCAGACGGGGAATGCGCCGGCGTAGTGCTCGATGAGGATGCCGAAGAAGCGCTCGACGGAGCCAAACAACGCGCGATGCACCATGAGCGGCTGGTGTTTCTTTCCGTCTTCGGCGATGTATTCGAGTTCGAAGCGGCGCGGGAGCGTGAAATCGAACTGGACGGTGGATAATTGCCAGGGGCGGCCGATGGCGTCGAACAGCTTGACGTCGATTTTGGGGCCGTAGAAAGCGGCTTCATCGGGCACCAGCTTGGCTTTGACGTTTAAACGTTCGACGGCGTTTTTGAGCGCGTTTTCGGCAAGCGACCACTGCTCGGGTGTGCCGTCATATTTGCCGCTGGCGCCCCCGTCCCAAGTGGAGACCTCGGCTTCGTAGGAATCGAAACCGAAGGTGGTGAGGACGTCGATGGCGAACTGCAGGCAGTTGACGATTTCGTCCTCGATTTGGGACGGCGTGCAGAAGATGTGGGCATCGTCCTGGGTGAAGCCGCGGACGCGTAGCAGGCCGTGCAGGACGCCGGCGCGCTCGTAGCGGTAGACGGTGCCGAGCTCGCCCAAGCGCACGGGCAGATCGCGGTAGCTATGCATCTTATCGCGATAGATCAGGATGTGGCCGGGACAGTTCATGGGTTTGAGCTGGTATTCGGCATCATCCAGCTCCATGGGCTTGAACATGTTCTGGCTGAAAAAATTGGCGTGGCCGGAGATCTTCCACAAATCGTGCCGCATGACGTGCGGGGTGAAGACGAGCGAGTAGCCACGCGCCAGATATTGATCGCGCATCCAGTCCTCGATGATTTTTCGCACCAGGCCGCCCTTGGGATGAAAGAAGATCAAGCCCGGGCCGGCGAGTTCCTGGATGCTGAACAGGTCCAGCTCCTGGCCGAGCTTGCGGTGGTCGCGCTTTTTGGCTTCTTCCAGGCGTTCGAGGTAGGCGTCCAGATCTTTCTTGCTGAAAAAAGCGGTGCCGTAGATGCGCTGGAGCTTGGGGTTGTGCTCGTCGCCTTTCCAGTAGGCGCCGGCGACCGAGAGCAGCTTGAAGGCTTTGATGCGCGACGTGGCGGGGACGTGGGGGCCGCGGCAGAAATCGATGAAATTCGGCCCGAGCGTGTATTCGGAGAAAACTTCGTCGGCTTTTTCCTGGATAAGCTCCTGCTTCATCCAGTCGTCGGCGTATTTGCGCAGGCCTTCGGTCTTGGCGGTGAGCTTGCGCTCGAAGGGGAGAGCTTTCGATTGCAGCTCCCACATGCGCGCTTCGATCTTTTCGAGATCCTCGGGCGTGAAGGGAGTCTCGCGTTGGAAGTCGTAATAGAAGCCGGTGTCGGTGGGCGGACCGATTCCGAGCTTGGTTTCAGGGAACAGTTCGAGCACCGCGGCGGCGAGCAGGTGGGCGCTGGAATGGCGGTAGACTTGGAGGGCTTCGGGGTTGCGCGAAGTGAGGATTTCGAGCTTGGCGTCGCCTTCCAGCGGGCGCGTTAGGTCGTAGAGCTGGCCGTTGACGCGCGCAACCACGGCGTCGTCGGCCAGGCGCTGGCCGATGGATTGGGCGACGTCCAGCGGGCGCGTGCCTGGGGGGACCGTTTTCTGGCTGCCATCGGGGAGGGTGATGGTGAGGTTGTCGGACATTGATACTTCAGGTTAACAGGGAGGGGCGTCGGGATGTGGCGTCAGTTCTGGCTTCAAATAGCGGGCTGGAGGTTATTTGGGTAGACCTCGCCGGTCATACAAGATAGCTTCAGGATTACGCTTGTCTAGACACGGCAGTTTGGCACATTCGTGACCGATTTCCAGCAGCCGTTGCACCAGGTGGGCCTTGTTGCGTTTGTTCCTAATTCGCTCCAGCGGTTCCCTGACTGCCCGGTCCACGGCTTCGGACTTCGTCTCGCTTGCGAGCCGGGCACGCTCTCTCAAGCGGCGCGGGGTTTCATCGTCCTTGATATTCAGGCTCATGATTGTTGGCGGGCTATTTTGAACGACGGATTGTCCAACCGTACATGCACTCCGAGCAAAACCTGCAGTGAGCATGTTCCTGACGCTCGCTAGAGGGGCCCCAGCGTTTCCAAACGAATGCCGAATTTCGCCAATATTCAGCCTCGGTCAGCGTAAGCTTCGACAGTACCTCGACGGATCTTAGGTCAACCATTCCGAAGCTCCACTAATGTCATTTTAGTCCTATCGGGACGGCTTCTCGGCCGGACGGTTCCCACGAGCTGACACCAGTGGTGAGCTACTGTGATGTCCGGCCGGGTCGCCACCGAAATCTCCTACCCTCTTCCACGCTACAATCGCAGCGCCGCTGCTCATTTCGTCAAAAGCGCGTGGTTCCGTTAGCTTTCATCAGCGGCGCCCCCGGAAGCCGTGCCCAAGGTTACGATGGAGGTGAACGGAGAAACAGCCGTGCAGTTGAATGTTCCGCCCGACCTTGAGACGCTAATCCAGAAGCGTCTTTCCAGTGGCGCGTACACCAGCGTTGAAGACGTCTTACGGCGCGCCCTGGAGGCACAGGACGCCGAGGAAAGCTGGACGGACGAGGAGCGTCGCGCGCTGGCAGGCCACATCGAGGAAGGCTATCTGCAGGCCCAACGCGGAGAGCTTATAGACGATGGGAAGGCACGTCTTGAGATTCAGGCCATGAAGGAGAAGTGGCGCCGAAAGCGCGCGCCCAAAGGATGAGCGGCTATCCCCTCACGCCGCTTGCCAAAGCCGACATTTTTAACATCTGGTCGTACATCGCCGAGGACAGCGCGCATTCTGAGACAGCGCTAGTAAGTGCTTCGCGCGTAATCCGAATAGTTGGAGATGACCTCACATCTGGGGCGTTTCGTCCTGGATGCTGTAGTCGGGCGGAATTGAGAACAGCGACGGGTCGGGTTCGGTACGGGTGGTGTTTTGGATTTGGCTGGTGGTTTGGACGCCGAGAGCGGAGATGTGGCGAAAGCCGATCAGGCCGAGTTCCTTGGAGCCCCACTGTTCGTCGGTTCCGGTAATAGTGCGGCGGCCTTCCACGGTGATGGTGGTCAAGGAGGCGTCCAGATCGAGGCCTTCGATGGTGCGTTTTCCGAGGGACTCGGTCTTTGAGGTTCGCACGCCTGGTTCTTGGGCGAGTTCCACGCCACCCGGGCCTATCGTCGCCATACCTATGGATGATGCTGGGGTTTTCGGCGGAAGGTTCATGCGAAAGGCCTGCTTTGTAGGCACGATCAACATTGCGAGGAACCCGGCTCCCGAATCGACGATCTCGATGAGTAAGGCACCGCCCATCAGTTCCGGCAGATTCCGCTCAATGCGGATTCTTCCGGCCGTGTCGCGGTAGAACTTCGAGGCTTGAGCGTGCGTTGTGGATTCTCCTGCGGGCGCGGTGTCGACGCGTTCGGTCACGATCTCTCCGGATATCGGGGCGCCAGAAATTGGAAGGATGGTGATTAGCGGGGTGGAGGCGCCTTTGGGGTTTGGTTCAGGAGTTTGCGACAAGAGACCAGATCCCGCCATCAGCGTGATGAGGCTCCCGACCAACGCTGATTGGCCCACTGCTCAAGCGTATCACCGGGACGGTTCGGCGAGCAGGTTTCGGATCAGCACTGTGGGGTGAACCGTCTTGGCGCCGTTGAGGTCGGCGATTTGATGGCGGCAGGAGGTGCCGGTTGCTACCAGGACGTCGCCGGCTTCGATGGATTCGACTGCGGGCAAGAGGCGGCGGCTGGCGATCGTTTTTGAAACTTCGTAGTGGTCCTTCGAGTAGCCGAACGATCCGGCCATGCCGCAGCAGCCTGCGTCCAAGTCGACTACCGTGGCGGAAGGAATGCGCGACAGGAGAGCGATGGTGGCTTTCGTAAGGCCCATCGATTTTTGATGGCAATGCGCGTGGAACAGGATTCTCTTGGGGCCGGCGAGGAGGGGCAGATCCAGCGCGGCGGCAAACTCGTCGAATAACATGCTGGCCTGCGCTACTGTGCGGGCTTTGGCTTGTTGGTCGCCGCGCAAGAGCGCAGGGGCATCTTCTTTGACGGCCGAGAGACAGCTCGGCTCGCAAAAGAGAATTTTTTCGCCGCGGCTGGCGATGGGGAAGAGTGCGTCTACAACTTTGGCGGCGTGTTCGCGGGCTTGCTTGAGTAGTCCTTGAGAAATGAGCGGCCGGCCGCAGCAGCCTGGGCGGACTACGCTGGTGCGACATCCGGCGCGCTGCAGGATTTCCACGGCCGCGATGCCGATCTCGGGGTCGAAGTGATTGGTGAAGGTGTCGTTGAACAGCGTGACAGGCGTGCCGCCGGCGGAATTGGCCTGCGAGTTCGCCCAATCGGCGAAAGTTGCGCGCTTCCAAGCGGGGAGCGTGCGGCGGCGGTCGATGTTCAAGAGCTTTTCATTCCAATATCGTCCGAAGGCGCTTCGCGTAATTGGGTTAGAAATCGGAGCGAAGCGGCTGGCCCAGTTAGATAGCGAGCCGATATGGCCGAGCGCGCGGGCGCGCAGCGGCACACCGTGGCGCTTCCAATAATCGGCCAGGAATTCGCTCTTGAGCATCGCCATGTCCACGTTCACCGGGCATTCGGCTTTGCAGGCGCGACATTCCAGGCACAAATCGAGAACGTCGTAAACGTCTTTATCGCCGAGACCGGCTTGATTGAGCTGGCCTGAAATGGCCATTCGAAGCGCGTTGGCACGGCCGCGAGTGGTGGCCGACTCATCTTGCGTCGCCATGTAGGACGGGCACATGGTGCCGGATAACCTTTTGCGGCAAGCTCCCACGCCGCTGCACATCTCGATCGCGCCGGCGACGCCTGCGTATTCGGAAAAATCAAACCATGTGGACGGGTTGCGAGCTTGGTACGCTGAACCGAACCGGAGGTTGTCGGTGAGCGGCGGCGGGTCCACGATCTTGCCGGGGTTTAAAATGCCCAGTGGATCGAAGGTGCGCTTGATCTCGCGGAAAGCCTCGTATAGCGCATCGCCGAAGATTTTGCGCATGAACGGGCTTCTGACCAGGCCGTCGCCGTGTTCACCGGACAGAGCGCCCCCGTACTCGACCACCAGGTCGGAGACTTCTTCGGCCAGGCTCGAAAATTTGCGAACGCCGTCTTCAGTCTTCATGTTGATGACCGGGCGAACGTGCAAACAACCGACCGAGGCGTGCGCGTAAACGCCGGCGGTGGTTTGATGGCGTTCGATTATTTCCAGGAACCGGCCCATGTATTCGCCCAGCTTTTCAGGCGCGACCGCCGTGTCCTCGACGAATGAGATGGACTTGGCATCTTGCTTCATGGCGGTCGAAAGGCCGAGCGCGGCTTCCCGAAGATTCCAGATGCGGGCCTGGGCGGTGGGGTCCGTTTCAGAATGGTAGAAGTAACCGAGATTTTGCGAGCGGAGATCGGTTTCAAGCGCGGCCAGGCGGCTGGGGAGGTCCTCTTTACGGTCGGAATAAAATTCGATGCACAGGATGGCGCCTGGATCGCCCTGTACGAATCCGCGGCGCGCTTGATCGAGGGCGAGGTTCTGACGCGTATTGTCGAGGATGGATTTATCCATCACCTCGACCGCGGAGGGCTGGTGCGCCAGGATGGCGGGTGTCGCGCGCAACGAGTCCAACAGATGATGGAATCCAACCACCATGACGGCTTTAGCCTTCGGGAGCGGCACCAGGCGCAACTTTGCCTCCAGTACCACCCCTAACGTGCCTTCGGAGCCCACCATGAGCTTTGCAAGATTCACTGGCTTTTCGGGATCGGCGAATTCGTCCAGGTTGTAGCCGCCGACGCGGCGCAGAATTTTCGGATAACGTTGGGCGATTTCGGCGGAGTGCTGCCGGGCCAGATCGAGAACCGTGCGGTAGCAGGCAGCTTCGAGTGTGTCGCCGGTTGGGATTTCGTCGCGCCGGATTTCGCGAAAATGAACGACGCTCGCATCCGATAAGGCGACGGTTTGTTCCAGCACATGGTCGATTGTTTTTCCGAATACCACGCTGCGTGCGCCGGCGGAGTTGTTGGCCATCATGCCGCCGATAGTGGCGCGGCTGGCGGTGGAGATGTCGGGGGCGAAACGCAGGCCGTGCGGGGCCAGTTGCGCGTTCAGTTGGTCTAGTATGACGCCTGGTTCAACGCGCGCCCAGCGTTCCTGGATGTTGATTTCGAGGACACGATTGAAGTATTTGGAGGTGTCCACCTGAATGCCGTCGCCGATGGCCTGTCCGGCTTGCGATGTGCCCCCGCCGCGCATGGTCAATGGGCAGTGGACGCGATGGCAGATTTGAATCGTGTTGATGATGTCCTGGCGAGTTTTCGGAATCACGACGCCCAGCGGACGGATTTGATAGACGCTGGCGTCAGTGGAGTACAGGGCGCGCGAAATCTGGTCGAATCGCACTTCCCCCTCGATGTGGCGTTCGAGTTCGCGCTGCAGCGCGGCGGCGTCCACTAGGGCGGCGTTGGCTTGCGGCACTGGCGCGCCGAGGCTGAGGTTGATCAAATTCAAAGCGGGTTGCCTTCATGGGAGCATTGCGGTTGGTTCGGTGTCAATTGTGGATAATGATTGGACAGTGACTTACCGGCCGGGCAGACATTTTCTTCAGATACCGGGACCAACCAACGTTCCGGATCGCGTTTTACGCGCTATCGATCACGCCACTATCGATCATCGGAGCGGTGATTTTGCGGAATTGGGTCGCGCGTGCCTGGATGGAATGAAATCGATCTTTCAGACGCTGGGGCCGGTTGTTATTTTCCCGTCCTCGGGTACGGGCGCCTGGGAAGCGGCGCTGGTGAACACGCTGAGCGCAGGCGACAAAGTGCTGGCGTTTGAGACGGGGCACTTTGCGACGCTTTGGGTGAAGATGGCTCGAAACCTGGGTCTGATTGTCGACGTGATTCCTGGCGATTGGCGTCACGGCGCGGACCCGGCGCGATTGGAGGAACGGCTCACGGCGGACGCCTCGCATGAGATCAACGCGGTGATGGTGGTCCACAACGAGACTTCCACTGGGACTACCAGCGACATTCCCGCTGTTCGGCGCGCCATCGATGCTTCGCGGCATCCGGCCCTTCTGTTGGTGGACACGATTTCCTCGCTGGCGTGCATCGACTACCGGCACCAGGAGTGGGGCGTCGATGTGACAGTGGGTGGATCGCAGAAGGGTCTCATGCTGCCGCCTGGGCTGGGTTTCAACGCGATCGGCGCGAAGGCGATCGAAGCGAGCAAAAAGTCGAATCTTCCTAAAAGCTTTTTTCAGTGGGCCGACATGCTGGAGGCCAACGCGAAGGGATTTTTCCCGTACACGCCGTCGACGAATTTGCTTTATGGCCTGCGGGAGGCGCTGCAAATGTTGGAGGAAGAGGGACTGCCGAACGTTTTCCGACGCCATACGCGCTTGGCCGAGGCAACCCGGAGGGCGGCCCGCGCTTGGGGATTGGAGATGGTGCCTCTCGTTTGCGCTGAATACAGCAACTCGTTGACGGCGCTGTTTGTGCCAGCGGGATTCAACGAGGCGGCGCTGCGCGCGCTGATTTTGGAGCGGTTCAATATGTCGTTAGGCGCGGGGCTCGGAAAGCTGGCCGGACGCGCCTTTCGTATCGGCCACTTGGGCGACTTCAGTGAACTGATGCTGGCGGGCACGCTGGCCGGCGTTGAGATGGGACTGGAATTGGCCGGCATTCCGCATGGCAAGGGCGGCGTGGACGCGGCGCTTCAGTACTTAGTGGAGGCGTGAAGATCGTTCGGCGTCGGCCGGAAGGGCAACCACATCAGGAAAAAAAGCGCCAATGTTACTAACTCGCCGGCGACGATGTACCACGGCCAGGGTCCGAGATAGTTTAACAACGAAACGCTGGCTGGCTTTTGCCGCAGGTACATGTAATTGGTTTTGAAGATCCAATCGAACAGGCCGACAGCGGCGGCGTACAGGTTCCCGATTCGAAAAGCCGTCCAGACGCTGTTGCGGCGGGGGCGAAGTAACCCGCCCCAGGTCAAGGTCAGAATCGTAATGATGACGAAGCCATGCGTCAGAAAGAAGTAGATGTCCGGGTAGGAGGGGAAGGGTGCCCACAGGTCCGGCGTCAGCACCGCCATGCCGCTTCCGGCCACGCCGGCGTAGTATGCCAGCTCATAGCACCAGGGCTGCAGCGAGAGCGCCGCGATGATGGTCAGCCACAGCGTGAAATCGCAAAGTTGAAGTGGCAGACCTTCGGGGAAACGAAAACCTTCGTGACTATAGCGGTAGAAATACCAGATGAGTTCGTTGATGAGAAGAAACAAACCCAGACCGCAGCGAATCCAAACGCTGGCTCGACGGCTTCCGCGGCAGAGGGCGGCCAGAGCTAGAGCGACCAGCGGGATGGCGGCAATGATCGCGAGATGCGCTGGACCGAACAGCCGGAATCCGGGCACAGCGAATAGAAACATTAATAACGAAATACAGCTGCCACCGCGGAGCCGTCCGGCATTTTAGCGGCCGGGAGGCTGAAAGCCAAGCCACGCTGTCGCAGGGTTTCGATGGCGGCGCGGTTGAGCAGGTCTTCGTTGTCCCGGTCCACGCGCGCGTGCTGATTGATATAGAGCCAGCCTACGCGGCCATCGGCGGCCGCACCGAGGATGGTGTCCAAGTCCGTCGAGAAGCGCGCCGGCGCCATCCGTTCCTTCAACTCCATGAGGCTGGCCACCGCGCGCTCGGTGGCGTCAGATCGAACAATCGCATAGGCTCGCTCGAGCAATTGGTCCTCGGAGAAGGGCGAGTTGATGCTCCCATGGATGGTTTCCTTCAATAAGCGCTGGTAGCCACTAACGGAGCGGTAAAGGGCAGTATCCTCGTCGACGCCGGCCAGGACCAGCGGAGCGTCGCCCGAATGCACCAGTTCCCGAATACCGCGGTCAACTGCTTTGAAAAAGTCCGCCACGTAGGTGTGCGCGTTCTCGCGTGCGGAACCGGTGCCGAATCGAACGCCGCGCATCGACCCGGTGGAACTTCCGGCCGTCGAGCGATTCTCAAGATCGTGATCGGGCGGCTTGAAAGCCAGCGCCTCATCGAGCGTTTGGGGCACGCCTCTAGGCAGATCGACCCGCTGGGCCCGCAGACTGGCGTACCGCCAAAGCTCGACCGCCTTCTGCGACAACTTCAGCAGATAGAATTCGGCCGGCAGGTGCAGATCCGCGAGCACGGGCCTTATCTCAAAGCAGGACCCCACCGTGACCCCCGGTTTCACGGTCTCGATGCCGTCCAGGATGGTAAAAACTTCCGGAGAACGAAAGATAGCGCGGCCCCAGTGCGAGCCAGCCTGGAATTGAGGAGCTTCGGTCAATCGCAGTAACGGCTCGACCAAGTCTGTTACTTCGGGCTGGGCGATCCGGCGTGCCGTAAGCTGACGTTCAATATCCTGGCAGAAGGTTCGTAACATCGCGCTCATCGACTTGCCAGTTTCACCAGGTCTGTAAGGCGGCAACAGGATGGTAACGCAGGGCGCCGGAGAGCCGGCCAGCTCGGCGATTTTTTCAGGCCGCAGAGTTTCCAAGGTCGGGACATTCAAGCCGGTCATAGAGAGAGTCCTCCATTCGGAACTGCTGGCACGCGTGCAACCAATTGCGGGCCAATGGCGGCAAGGTTAGCCGATTATGTTTGTTAGGCTGGCGGCGTGTTAGTTGGGAGCTTTCGCGCACCCTCGCTCTGAGGGAAACGGCGCGGGCTTCCAAGCGATCGACGGAACCGCCAACAGATTGAAGGTCATGCTCTTCGGTCCCGCTCGTGCGGGGAATTAGGTGGTCCAGAGTAGTGCTGCGGAGACGTGTGGAGTCTCGGGGTTCCGGACCGGAAGGAGCGCAATATGGGCGACAAAGAATTGCGAGCAGCCGTCGAGCAGGCGCTCGACTGGGAACCGATCATTGACGCCAAGGGTGTCGGAGTTGCGGTTGAGGACGGGGTTGTAACATTAAGCGGGCATGTTCCCACTTATGCGGAAAAACGGGAAGCTGAGAAAGTGGCCGGTTTGGTCCGGGGAGTAAAGGCAGTGGCCTGCGAGTTGGAGGTTGCGCTGCCGGCGGTTTTCGAACGAAGCGACGAAGAAATCGCGCGTACAGCCGCTAACGCCATCGCTTGGAATACGCTGTTGCCGAAAGACGCCATTCAGGTGTGGGTGGACAGGGGGCGCGTGACGCTGGAAGGTGCGGTGGACTGGCAGTATCAGCGGAGGGCGGCTGGAAAGAGCGTGCGCTATTTGGCGGGCGTCCGAGACGTGAATAACCACATTGTGGTCAGGCCGCGGGCAGATCAAGTCGCCGTCAAGACGCAGATTGAGGCTGCGCTACTGCGTAATGCTCAGTTGGACGCCAACCGCATCCGGGTGGACGCCCGTGGGGACCGCGTTATTCTGAGCGGTACGGTTCAATCCTGGCTGGAGCGCGAAGCGGCGGAACAGGCGGCTTGGGGAGCGCCGGGCGTCTGCGACGTCGAGAATCTGCTGGTTGTGAATCCGGTGTCCAGCCTCGTGGCCCATTAGACCGCCTTTGCGGCTCGGAAGGAGGGGCGAATGATCACGTTCCAAAGAATCCTGTTTCCAGTCGATTTTTCCGAGCAATGCGTGGCCATTGTGCCGGCAGTGAAGGCCATGGCGAAGCAGTTTCAGGCGCAGCTCGAGCTGCTGCACGTGGTGGACTTGCCCATGGCCTGGTTCGGGTCGGCTGAGGCCGCGGCTTGGGCAGCGCTCATCAGTGCCGAACGGCTGCGCGAAGAAGGACGCATCGCCCTAGATCGGTTCATCGCCAAGCATTTTGCGGATTTTCCCGTGGCCGGGGTAGTGGATGAGGGTGAAGCAGGCCGCGAGATTGCCGACTGCGCGGAGGAGAAGCACACTGACCTGATTATGATGCCGACGCGGGGCTATGGTGCGTTCCGGGCTTTTCTATTGGGGTCCATCACTGCCAAAGTGCTGCATGACGCCCACTGTCCGGTCTGGACGGGCGTGCATGCCGAAGAGCTGGCGGCCCATCCTCCGCAGCGCTGGAAGCAGCTGCTGTGCGCCCTGGATACGGAGGCGCGCGACACGGCGGTGCTCAAGTGGTGCGCTGAGTTTGCAGCCGGGCAAGGCTTGGAAGTGCGCCTGGTGCATGCCGTGGAGGGGGTGGACGCCACGCTGACCAAAGAACGCGACCCGAGCCTGTACGAGTTCCTTTTTAACGTCGCGCGCGAGCGGATGGCGGAAATGCAAGCCGAAGCGGGAACCAGCTTCGAGGTCTGCTATCTGGGCGGTAACGTGGGCCGGGCGGTACACCAGGCGGCCGTCAGCCACAATGCGGACCTGGTGGTGATCGGGCGCGGCGTGATGCAGAAAAAGCTCGGGCGTCTGCGCAGCAGCGTGGCCTCCGTTATCCAGCAAGCGCCTTGTCCGGTGATCAGCATTTAGGGACAGCACGCAGGCGGTGGAGCGTGTGAGATGACCTTAAACACGCAGGTAGCGATGCGATTGGATGAGGTAGCCGAGCTGCTCTTGGAGCAAGGCGCGAGTCCTTTCCGCGTTCAGGCCTACCGCCGCGGCGCTGAAACCGTCCGGCGGCTGGAGCGTCCGGTCAATCAAATTTTCGAGCAGGAGGGCGTCGAAGGGCTGCGCAAGTTGCCGGGCATCGGCGATCGCCTGGCCATCGCGATTCGCGATATTGTGCGCTTGGGCCGCCTTCCGATGCTGGATCGGCTGCGCGGGGAATCCGACGCGGTGGAATTGCTGCGAACCGTTCCGGGCATTGGGCCGGTGCAAGCGCAACGGCTGCACGACGATCTGGGCATCGATTCGCTCGAGGATCTGGAAGCGGCGGCGCACGATGGGCGGCTGGTCAACGTCGCGGGGCTGGGGCACAAACGGGTAACCGGCATCATGGATTCGCTGGCCACGCGGCTGGGCCGGCTGCGTCCGCCGAGCGTCGAGGCAGAGGAGCAGGCGCCGGTGGACGAAATGCTGGACGTGGACCGGGAATATCGCGAACGCGCGGAAGCAGGGGAACTGCACAAGATTGCGCCGCGCCGCTTCAATTCCACGGGTGACGCCTGGCTGCCGATACTGCATACTCAGCGCGGCGCCAGACACTATAGCGCGCTGTTTTCTAACACAGCCCGCGCGCACAAGTTGGGCAAGACCGGAGACTGGGTGATCCTGTATTACGACAGCAGCGGCAATGAGCGGCAGGCCACGGTGATCACCAGCCAGTTTGGAGCTTTGAAGGGCAAGCGCATCGTGCGCGGGCGGGAAGAGGAATGCGCCCAATATTACGGCGTGGCGCTGCGCCGTGCATCGGGACAATAGCGGAGGTGGAATATGAATGCGACGGAGACCATTCTCATCGACCTGGTGCGGGACGCTGCCGTGCCCCTGACGGGTTCGGAGCGAGATTACGACCCCCTTTTGGAATTGATTGGCGACGCGCGTTTCGTTTTGCTCGGCGAGGCGACGCACGGCACGCATGAGTTCTACCGAGAGCGGGCCCAGATCACTAAGCGGTTGATCCGCGAAAAAGGATTCACGGCGGTGGCGGTGGAGGCGGACTGGCCGGACGCGTATCGCGTCAACCGCTATGTTCAGGGCCAAGGCGAGGATGACGATGCCACCGACGCGCTCGGTGGTTTCCGGCGATTTCCGGCCTGGATGTGGCGCAACGCCGACGTGCTGGATTTCATCGGTTGGATGCGCGCGCACAACGAGGCGTTAGCCGCAGGGCACGTTCAAGCCGGGTTTTATGGACTCGATCTGTATAGCATGCATGCCTCGATCCAAGCCGTGCTGGAGTATTTGGACAAGGTAGATCCGGAGGGAGCGCGGCGCGCGCGGCATCGCTACGCCTGCTTCGCGAATTTTGGCGAAGATCCGCAGGAGTACGGCTATGCGGCCGGACTGGGATTGAGCGATACGTGCGAGCGCGAGGTGATCGAGCAGCTCATCGATTTGCAGAGGCGCGCTGCCGATTACGCGCGCCGCGACGGCCGCATCGCCGCCGACGACTTCTTCTACGCCGAGCAGAACGCGCGGCTGGTCAGGAATGCGGAAGAATATTACCGCGCTATGTTTCGGGGGCGCATCTCGTCCTGGAATCTGCGCGATCGTCACATGGCCGAGACGCTGGACGCGCTGGCCGCACACCTGCGCCAATACGATAAGCACGCCAAGATCGTGCTGTGGGCGCACAACTCGCACCTGGGCGACGCGCGAGCCACGGAGATGGGCCGGCGCGGCGAACTGAACGTCGGGCAATTGGTGCGGGAGCGCTATGGGAACGAGTGCGTGCTGATCGGGTTCACCACCTATTGTGGAACGGTGACGGCGGCTTCCAATTGGGGCGGTCGGGCAGAACGCAAGCGGGTCCGTCCGGCGTTCGCGGAAAGTTACGAGGCCATGTTACATGCAGTGGGCATCCCGCGATTCCTGTTGAAGCTTCGCGACCGTGGGCAGGTTTCGCATGGCCTGGCGGAGCCCATGCTGGAACGCGCCATCGGCGTGATCTACTTGCCGGAGTCCGAACTGGCCAGCCATTATTTCCATGCCAGCCTGGCGCGGCAGTTCGACGCAGTCCTGCATTTCGATCAAACCCGCGCCGTAGAGCCTCTGGAACGGTCGTCTGAATGGACGGCCGGCGAACCAGCGGAAACCTTCCCATCTGGGATCTAATCGATAAACTCGTCGCTCAAGCGCGATCTGGTAACTTCTCTTAAGAGGGACCTCCTCAGGCAAGACGGGGATGACTTGGCGTGTGCAACCGTGCATTCCATGCTGTGCGTGCTTCGTGCTGGCGGTCTTTCCGCTGTGGGCCGAAGTTGCATTGACTGGCCGTGTCGTGGACGAAAATGAAGCCCCGGTTCCCGCCGCCCACGTAACCGTGCTTCCAGCACCTGGTTCCGCGATCGCAGCTCCTTCAAAACCGTGGGACACGCAGACCGATCCGACCGGGGCCTTCAGGCTGGGCCTCCCAGGGCCAGGCGACTTTTTGGTTACTGTCGAGCGCGAAGGCTACTATGCGCTGAAGGGTCGCCCGGTGCGAGTTGAGGGGCCGCAAGAGGTGACGCTGACGCTGAATACGGTCCGGGAGGTTTTTCAATCCGCGGATGTGAACGCCGAGACCTCCCCTGTCGATGTTGGACAGACTCAGAATCAAGAGCATCTCAGTGGAACCGAAGTAAACAACATCCCGTATGCCAACAGCCACAGCATGCGGAACGCGATGACGCTGATGCCGGGCGTGCTGGAGGACGCAACCGGTGCTTTCCACATCGAGGGTTCGTCGGAGAATCAGGTCTTGTTCCTGCTCAACGGCTTCAACATCAGCGATCCGATTTCGGGCAACTACCGGACCGCGCTGGCGGTGGAGGGCATCCGTTCGGTAGACCTTACCACCGCGCGCATTTCGCCCCAATACGGCCAGGGATCGGCCGGCGTTCTGGCCATCAATACCGAAAACGGCACGGACGCATTCCATTACACGGCCACGGACTTTATTCCCGGCTTGAAGCTGCAGCAAGGACCGCACCCAGGAAATTGGTATCCGCGGGTAGGTTTCTCGGGACCCATCGTGCGGGGGCGCTCTTGGTTTTCCGACACCGTCGATTCCGGATACAACCAGGGCATCGTAACTGACTTGCCGCGCGGGCAGAACACGCGTAGTGGGTGGTCCGTCAGCAATCTGCTGCATACTCAAACGAATTTGACACCGTCGAATATTCTGTTCGTGGATTTCCTGGCGTATGTGGATCGCGAAGGGCGCGTCGGATTGGGCGTTCTCAACCCGGTGCCGACCACGTCCAACATCAACACGCGCGAGTTCTTCGCGAGCATCAGGGAACAGGCGTATTTTGGTCACACGCTGGTGGAGTTCGGCTATGCACACAACCAGTTTCTGGATACGCAGCGGCCGCTAGGCCAGAGCCTATACGTTATTTCGCCGCAGGGCCAAAGCGGCAATTATTTTGTCAATTCCACGCAGTCGGCTTCGCGCGATCAGGGCCTGGTTAACATTTACCCGGCGCGCTTGGAGTTTGCGGGCTCGCATCAAATCCAGCTAGGCGGCGATGCCGACTGGCTGCATTATTCTGGCGACTTCCACCGCACCGGTTACGATGTTCTGGGTCTGGAAGGCCAAATTCTTTCGGAGACCTTATTCCAGGCGGCGGCCCCATTTCGTGTGCGGGACGTTACCACGTCATCCTATCTGATCGACACCTGGCGCGTTTCCAAACGCCTGCAATTCGAGCTGGGGTTTCGCGAGGACCTGGATCATCGCGCTACGGACGTCGCCTTGTCTCCGCGCGCGGCCTTTTCCTGGGCACCGTTCGGGTCCGGCCATACGCGGCTCTCTGGAGGCTACGCGATAACGCATGATGCGGTGACCATGGATATGTTGGGCAGGCCGCTGGATCAGAGCGCGCTTACGGCCAGCCCTAGCACGCCGCCCTTTTTTGAAGCGGACACGACTTTCGCGGTGGGAGGATTTCAGCTGCCGCGTGCCACGAATTGGAATTTGAACGTGGACCAGCAAATCACGCCGCACACTTTTGTGACCGCGAAATACCTCCGGCGGCGCGGAACAGATGGCTTCGCGTTCGTCAACTCACTGGCGCCGGAAGCCCCGCCATCTCTGTTGCCTTTGCCTAACGCCACATCTCCCGGTGTTTATCAGCTCGAAAATGTGCGCCGCGACGACTACGACTCGTTCCAGATTTCGGTAAGGCAAAGTCTGAGCGGGCAGCACGAATGGATGGCGAGCTATACGCGCTCGCGAGCGCTCTCCAACGCCGTGCTCGACCCCAGCACATCCATACCGCTGCAAGTTTTTCCTAATCTTGTCCCGATGCCTTGGGACGCACCGAATCGTTTCTTGGGATGGACCTATCTTGCGCTACCGTGGAAGAACTGGTCGATCGCCGCGCTGGCTGATCTGCGTACCGGCTATCCATTCTCGATTCGGGACCAGACTGGACTGGTTTCGGGCGCGGTGGATTCTCACCGCTATCCGATGAATTTCGATCTGAACATCGCCATCGAGCGCCTGATCACGCTGGCCGGTTACCGGTTCGCCCTGCGCGGCGGGATGGACAACGTTGCCAATCAAGCGAACCCGACAGCGGTGAATAACGTGATTGGCGCGCCGCAGTTCCTGCAGTTCCTGGGCGATGAAGGCCGGCATTTTGTGGTGCGCGTCCGCTTCTTCGGCCGTGCTGCAACCAAGTAGCCCCCTTTGGGGAATTATTGCGCCGACGCCTGCACAGGGATGGTGGCCGGGGTTTGTGTCGAGACACCTCCGATAGAGATGGACACGGGTATCTCTCCGCTCGGTGTGGACTGCGGAATCCGGACGTTGAATTGATAGAGTCCGCTGATGGAGCCGGGAGTCAGGCCTTTATATAACACATCGTTGATTGGATCGAGCGTTACAGATCCTATGGTGACGGTAACTCCGTTCATCAAAGACGGCTGGCCAGAAGCCAATTGGCCGGCTGGAACCGACGGATTCGCATCGCCAAATCCAGTTCCGTACAAGGTCACGATATCGCCGGGCTTGGCTGGCGTGGCGCCGGGGATCAGCGATGGATCAGCCACTATGTTGGCGGTGCCTGCAAACTGCGCGGCGATACTGGTGGAGTTCGCAAATAGAAAGAACGCCGGCGCGAAGGGCTGAAGCGTCGTGTACGTATCGATGTCGGAGGTCATCTGGTTGGTTTGGCCGGGGTTCAGTATCAGTTGAAGAGTCACCGGACCTGTTCCGGAAAATGTAGGTAACTGCGCGTTGATCTGCGTGGCCGACACGTATGTGATGGGAATAAGTGTGGGATTGGGAATGCCAGGTCCGGTAACTTGCACCGAGATACAGGCCAGTTCGGTGGGGAAGGCTCCGTTGACAAAATCGCCCAGTCCCGCTATGCGTCCGGGGCCACCCACCACAAACCCCGTTCCGAGGATGCTGACCATGGCATTGGAAGACAGAGGAGGTTGGAATGATCCTCCATTTACGGTGGTTCGCAAGATCGGGTTAGTAATGTCGGTGCATTTACCGGCGTTGGCGATGGTCTGCACGCTGGTGTAGACGCGATCGCCGAACTGGGTCCCATCACCGTCGGCTGCGACCGCGGCCACGTATACATGCAGCTTGCCCACCTCATTCGGGGGCGGGGTCCACAACACGTCGAACTCGAAGGCTGTTCCCGCTGCACCGCGCGGCGCATTCATATGTTCGGCGAACCCTCGTAGATTGTTACATGGCGCAGCGCTGCCGAATTGAGACCCGTCGTCGCAGCGAATTTGAATCGGAGCAAACCCGGCCGGGGCGCTTGGGGAAAACGTTCCCGCGGACTGAGTTTCGTCGCTCACCTCCCGAATGGTCATCTGGAAGCCCCATTGGGTCGCATTGGGATGTTGGATCAAGATGCGAATGGTTTGCTGGATGTTAGGGGCGTAGTCGCTTACTGTCACCTTCACGGACCCGCTAGGGTCGCTATTAGCGGGGCCAAACGTGCTATGACAAGTGCTGCAATTCCCTCCATTGTGGTCGGAGGGTACGGCATTGGCGCCCGTGTAACCCAGGCTTGGGGTAGCAGTTTCAGCCAGCAGGACCGCCGGCATCATTGCGATCGCGAGTAACAGCGCTGGAAGTATCCTTCTCATTCTTCTCGTGAGACTGAGTTACAGCCGAAAGGTTACAGCCCTAGGGTGGATTCGACGTGGAATTAGTAAGTTAACGCTAATCTTGTTCACGGCGTGTAAGACAGGCCAGCGCTTTCTTGGCCGCGGTACTCAAAGGGAATTCATCCAACCTGTGAGTGGGCAACCAGCGAAACCCCTTAGGGACATTTCTGGCGGAAGCCTGATGGACCTGGAATGAGTAGTTTGTATTCACGATCGTGTGGCGAAAAACGCCAATCCTCGCGCCGATTTTAACCCTGGGGATTTGCGTGGGTTCGGGAAGTTCCCAAAAGCCGGCCAAACGCCGGCTCTCAGTCTCCCTTTGCCACACCAGAATGCCAGCCGCCTTGCGGATGACTAATAGCTGCTTTTGGATTTCTACGGGGCTCGGTCGGGCGGCTTTCAGTGGCAACTCGTGTTCGCACCCGAGGCGGCATGCCGCACAGTGGCTCTGCAACGGACAAATGGAACATTGCGGCTCTTTAGGGAGACAAACCACCGCGCCTAACTCCATCCAGGCCTGATTGAATTCTCCCGGGTGGTTGGGATCGACCAGGCGATCGGCCACCGCACGCAACCGCTTCCGCACCGCAGTGGACGCAACGTTCCCGCGCTCCGCGGTCAGGCGGGTCAGGACGCGAATGGCGTTCCCATCCAGAGCGGCGTGCGGCAGGTCAAACGCGATGCTGGCGATTGCGGCAGCGGTGTAATCGCCGACGCCCGCCAAGGCTCGAAGCGAGTCATAATCGCGCGGAAACGCTCCCAATTCCAAGATTTTTTTGGCGGCTTTTTGCAGATTGCGGACGCGCGCATAATACCCCAGGCCGGCCCAAGCGGTCAGCAGATCCTGCTCGGGCGCCGCTGCCAGCTCCGGAATACCAGGGAAGCGTTCGAGGAATCGCTGGTAGTAGCCGATGGCCGCCGCGACGCGCGTCTGCTGCAGCATGATCTCAGAAACCCAGATGCGGTACGGATCCCGAGTGCGCCGCCAGGGCAACGCGCGCTGATTTTTCTGATACCAGTCGAGCAGCAGGCGCCGAATTGCGCGGACGGGCAGGGCTGGATCGGACGCGCTCATCTTATCCCTTCTATTATGAACACGAACCCTGGAATCGTTTGCTCGGCGTCGTGCTATAGTGCGGGTCATCTGGAAACGAGAGGCCAGGCATGCGGACGCGCGTCATTCGCACATTTCTAACCAGCGGCTTTCTGCTGTTGGCAGCCGCACTGCTCGTGCTGGATCTGTACGCCGCTCAATCCGATCCTTCACTCTGGCATCCGTTGCTGGTCATCAGTGGAATCATCCTGCTGCTCGGTGGAATCCTGGCGTATCTGTTCGTTCGATCTTTTTCGAGACAGACCGCCGAGCTGCGGTCTTACGCCGAACATCTGCTCGATCCGCTCGCGTCCATCGAACTGCTTCCCGCCGGCGACGACGACCTGGGCGACCTGGCGCGTTCGCTGCAGCGGATGGCGCCGCGCATCCGCGAGCTGGTGGACACGCTGAAACTCGAGAATGCCCGCCGGGAAGCAATCCTGGCCAGCATGGTGGAAGGCGTTCTGGCCGTCGACAAGGATTTGCGCGTCACCTTCTGCAATAATTCCTTCGCGCGGGCAGTGGGGGCTCGCATTCCAGTGCATGCCGGGATGCCGCTATTAGAGCTGGTGCGCGATCCCGAACTGCGGGAAATCATGACCAACGTGCTGACGTCCGGCGAGCGGACCGAGCATCGGCTCACCTTGCCGGCGGCCGCCGATCACACCTTCGAGATCCTGGCTGGACCGCTGGCCGGGCCTTCCACACGGGGCGCGCTTGCGATTCTGCATGATGTGACGGAGCTGGAGCGGCTGGAGCGCGTGCGCAAGGATTTTGTGGCCAATGTTTCGCATGAGCTTCGAACCCCGCTGACCGCCATTCGGGGCTATGCGGAAACATTGTTAAGCGGCGCCTTGCAGGACCAGCAATATAACCGAAAATTCGTCGAGATCATTGAGGCGCAGGCTACGCGCTTGAGCAACATTGCGTCCGATCTGCTGACGCTCTCGGAGTTGGAATCGAACGGAGGAGCTGTTCCCCAGCCGCAGACGGTTTCGGTGCGGTCAGTCCTGGAGTCGGCGCTGCGCACGGTGGAGTCCACAGCGCGGGTGCGGGGAGTCCGGATGCATTGTGGACCAATCGACGATGTGACGGTGCTGGGCAGCGAGCTGCGTCTGGAGCAGGTGTTGATCAACTTGCTCGACAACGCGGTGAAGTTCAACCGTCAAAACGGCGAAGTGTGGCTGGAAGCCCGGGTGGTGGATGGGAGCGCGCGCATCGCGATCCGCGACACGGGCATCGGCATTCCATCCGAAGATCTGCCGCGCGTTTTCGAGCGATTCTATCGCGTCGACAAAGCGCGCTCCCGGGAAATGGGTGGTACGGGGTTAGGTTTATCCATCGTGAGACATGTGGTGGAGCAGATGCACGGGAGCATCCAGGTGGAGAGCCGCCTGGGCGAAGGGTCGGAGTTCATCATTACGCTGCCGGCGGTCGCGTGACTACAGGTGCCGCTTCACGAACGAACAGATGTGATACCCATCGATGAACTTGAAAGGCGCCTCGCCCAGCGTGTAGTGGCCGCACGGCAGCACCACCACTTTGTGATCCAAGCCGTGTTTTTGAACCTTGGCGATGATGTCGCGCGAAAATTCCGGAAGAAACGTCGTATCGTACGCGGCGTAGATAAACAGAGTTTTGTGTTTTCGAGAGGCGAATTTTTCCAGATAGCTGACCGGGCTGATGGCCCTCCAGGACTCGCGCAGCACTTCCAGATCGATGTGCTCTTCCAGGCTTTGGCGAATATGCCGCGTGGGGAGACCGGTCCAGACCACGTCGGCCACATAGGTGGAGCAGTGATTGAAAACGTTTACCGCGATGCGCGGGTCGTGCGCGCTGGCCAGGCATGCGTAGGCGGATCCCAGGCTGGTGCCGACGATGCCCAAGCGCTCGAATCCTCGCATCTGAAGCCAGTCCAAACAGCAGCGCACGTCGATCACGGCCTGGCGCGCGGCGTCGATGGTGCGGCAGACGTTGGCCGAAACGGCGTAATCAGCGCGCTGGAGTTCGGGCGGCATCCGGTAGTCGTGATAGGGCAAGCTGAGACGCAGAGCGGAGACACCCAGGCGCGCCAGGCCGCGGCACAGCGCGTTGTGGCCGTCGGCGGGCGCGTTCCAATGCGGCAGGAGCACCACCGCCTTTTTTCCGCCGCCCTTGGCCGGGAACCATTGCGCGTGCACCATGTTGTTTTCCGGATAGGGCGTTTCCACCGGTGACCGGAAGCGCAGGATTCCGTCTTGGAGCGAGAAGTCACTAGGGCGCTGGTATGCGAAAAACTCGTCGCTATCCTGCATGGCGAGCCGGTTGAGCGCGGAGACGTAATCGGCGGGTGCATCGCCGTTCTTCGGATGCCGCCGGCCGCAGGGCCAGTTGCTGCTCCATTCCAGCCCCCATTCAAAATGCCGTACCACGCGATTGGTGGCGCGAAAGCAGAGCTGCTGCTCACGGGTCAGGATCCAGCGTTGGTACAGGCGCCTCATTTTTACTTCTTAAGGATAGCGGCCCTTGCTTCGCATTGTCACGCCCGGAGAGCCGAAGCGCTGCGGGATCTTGCTGGATGGCGCGTTTTCGCCGGTCAGACGCGCGATGCGGCCGGACCCCACAAATCGGGAGCCGGTATGGAGCCGCTATGCGAGATTGGTCTGCTAGGCTAGTTCGATGGGTGAGGGATGCCAGCAGGCGCCGGGCAAGCTGCCAGGATAGTAGCCGTCCATGTTGCCATCGTGATCGCCATTATCGCGGCGATCACCTGGGTGGGCTATGGCTTGCTGCCGGTGAACGAAACCACCGTGGGTTTTGCCTACTTGCTCGCGATCCTGTTTATCGCCGCTCGTTGGGGGCTGGCTGAATCGATCACGGCGTCGCTAACCGCGGTGCTGGCATACAACTTCTTTTTTCTTCCGCCCATCGGCAAATTCACCATCGCTGACCCACAGAACTGGGTGGCGCTGATCGCTTTCCTGGCTACCGCGATCACCGCCAGCCATTTTTCCCGGCAGGCCAAAATGCGAGCCATGGAAGCGACTGATCGGCAGAAAGAGATGGAAACGCTGTATGCTTTCAGCCGGTCGATCCTGCTGATTCATCCCAGCCAACCTGTGGCCAAGCAGTTGGCGATGCAGATTGCCCAGACTTTCAGCGCTTCGGCTATCGCGCTTTACGATCGCGAGAGCGGCCAGACCTTTCATTCCGGGCCCGAGGATTTTCGCGATCCCGAGGATCGGTTGCGGAAGGCCGCGGTGGAAGGCACGTTCTTCCGCGACCATGCCACGCGCAGCGTCATCACCTCGGTCCGTTTGGGTGCGCAACCAATCGGCAGTTTGGGGCTGCGCGGATTGGATCTTTCCGATTCCGCCTTGCAAGGTCTGGCTAACCTGGTGGCCATTGGACTGGAGCGAAACCGGGCGCAAGCCAGCGCCGGCCGGGCCGAAGCCGCGCGTCAAAGCGATGAATTGAAATCCACGCTGCTGGACGCCCTGGCACACGAGTTCAAGACCCCGCTGACTTCCATCAAAGCCGCCAGCACCGCTTTGCTGTCGAGCGGTGGATTGGAACCCGAGCAGCAGCGCGATTTGCTAACCGTAGTGGACGAAGAGGCGGACCGGCTTAGTATTCTGGTCACCGAGGCCATCCAAATGGCGCGCATCGAGGCGGGGCGCGTGCATTTAAGGCGCGATCATCAGGACGTGACCGCGTTGATTGAATCCGTCTTAGAAAAGCTGAAACCGCGAACCGACGAGCGCGCCATCCAGGTCCGGATTTCGAGCCGGATTCCTCCCATCTGGGTGGACCGCGAGCTGATCGAGGTCGCCTTGCGACAATTAATTGACAACGCCCTCAAGTATTCGCCTCCGGACACGCCCGTGCGGGTGGAGGCGGAAGCGGAATCGGGGCGGGTGATCGTGAGTGTAGCTGACAGCGGGCCGGGCATTCCGGAAGCCGAGCAGACCCGAATCTTCGAGAAATTTTACCGTGCCGATGCGGCTCGCCACGTTCCCGGAGCCGGGCTCGGCCTGGTGATCGCGCGCGAGATTATCCACGCTAACGGCGGCGAGATCTGGGTAGAGAGCAAACCAGGCGAAGGCTCGATATTCCGGTTTTCAGTGCCCGCGATCGCAGCGCAGCACAATTCGGCTGCACCGCCGATAATGGTAACGAAGCATGATCCCTACGACCAAGCGACGTAGTCCCGAAGAAATCCTGCAACAGGTGCAAGCCGAGGAGGATTATGAAAAGCGCGGCCGGCTCAAAGTGTTCCTAGGCTATGCTTCGGGCGTGGGAAAATCCTTCCGCATGTTGGACGAAGGCCGGCGCCGCCACGAGCGCGGCCAGGACGTCGTGGTGGGTGCGGTGCAGCCGCAACGGCCGCCCGAGATCGAGGCGCTGTTGTCCAAACTGCCAGTCATTCCGCTCCAAGTCGTCGAGGGCGTGGCGGTGATGGACGTGCCGGCTATTTTGAAGCGCCACCCCGGCGTGTGCCTGGTGGACGGCTTGGCTTACGATAACCCACCCGGTTCGCCAAACCACAGCCGCTGGCAGGACGTGGAGCAACTGCTAGAGGCTGGGATTTCGGTAATTTCCTCGGTCAATATCCAATACATCGACGACCTGCGAGAGCGCGTTGCGAGAATCACCGGTAAGTACGTGTCGCAAACCGTGCCGCGCAGCTTTCTGAATTCAGCCGACGAGATTGTCGTGGTGGATGCGCCTCCGGAGATGTGCATCACGCGCAGCGAAGATGCCGAAGCCGATGCGCGCGCTTCCAGCCAGGCGCAGAAGCTGTCGGAACTCCGGGAGATCGCGCTGCTGCTGGCCGCCGATGTGGTCGACCGGCAATTGGAGCAGTATCTGCAGCGTCACGGGATTACGCAGACCTTCGGCGCGCAGGAAAGAGTCCTAGTGTGCATCACGCCTCGCGCCAACGGCGCGGTCATGATTGCCAGCGGCAGGCGCAACGCCGACCGTTTCCATGGCGACTTGACCGTGGCTTACGTGCGCCAAGCCGAGATCTCGGCCGACGATCAGTCCGCGCTCGAACGCAACCTGGCGATTGCGCGCGACGCCAATGCGCACATTGAAATCCTGGATGGGGAAGACCCGGTGGAAACGATATTGCAATTTGCCCGCGAACGCGGAATCACACAGGTTTTCGTCGGCCACAGCACGCAAGAGCGGTGGTGGGAGAGATACACGGGTACCCCGCTCGACCGGCTGATCCGCGGCGCCGACGATATCGACGTTCGCGTGTTCCCTCACTAGCTAACATGGCTGCTGCGCCGATGCGAGGAAGACTCAAGATCTATCTGGGCTATGCCGCGGGTGTCGGCAAAACCTACCAGATGCTGGAAGAGGCGCAGGAGATGAAGCGCCAGGGCAGGGACGTGGTGATCGGCTATTTCGAGCCGCACGGCCGGAAAGACACCATCGGCAGGACCGACGGTCTCGAGTTCATTCCGCGGCGCAGGGTGGAATACCGCGGCACCGTCTTTGAAGACATGGATACGGATGCCATCCTGAAGCGCCGCCCGCAGGTCTGCATGGTGGATGAGTTTCCGCACAGCAACATCCCGGGTTCCGAGCGCGAGAAACGTTGGCAGGATGTACAGGTCTTGCTGGACGCTGGAATCGACGTGCTCACCACCATGAACATACAGCACCTGGAGAGCCTGAACGACCAGGTGTGGCGCATCACCGGGGTTCGCGTGCGCGAGACGATTCCGGACTGGGTGATGCAGCAAGCCGACCAGGTGGTAATGGTGGACCTGACGCCGCGCGCTTTGCTGAATCGTCTGGCGCGCGGCGTGGTTTACCCTCCGGAGAAAGCTCTGGAGGCGCTGAAAAACTTTTTTCAAGAATCCACCCTGGTGGCCTTGCGCGAGCTGGCGCTTCGCCAGACCGCGCATGAAGTGGAGATCCGGCAGGTGGACTATAATTCACCGGGCTTCCAGGCCGTCCCCGCCGACGGCGATGTAACCGATGAGCCGCCCCGGAGCCAGGAGCGCATTCTGATTGTGGTGACGGCGGATCCATCCACGGCCATGCTCATCCGGCGCGGAAAACGCGTGGCCGATTACCTGCACGCGGATTGCTTCGCCGTGGCCGTTCGGACCAATTGGGACAGGCTGGAAGCAGCCTCAGGAGAACGCGACGCGGTGGAGCGCCATTTGAACTTCGCTCGCAACCTACACATCGAAGCGCGCCTGCTGGGCGGACACGATGTGGCCAAGACGGTGGTCGAGTTCGCACGGCTCAATGGAGTGACGCAGTTGTTCCTCGCCAGGCTATCCACCGGACGCTGGCCGGCTTTCGGCGGCCGAAACCTGGTGCAACAGGTGGTGCGCCTGGCGCGCGATATGCAGGTGATCATCGTGGCCGACCGCAGTAAACAGCAGGCGCACTAAGACTCGGTTCCGGAGTACAATTGGCCGACGCCACCATGCCGGACTCCAACACAGTTTTTCTTTTTGACGTCGATAATACTCTGCTCGATAACGATCGCGTCACGGCGGACTTGAAGCGCTATTTGGACGCCAACGTTGGACCCGAGAGGTCGCTGCGTTACTGGCAACTGTTTGAGAGCCTCCGCTCGGAACTCGGCTATGCCGACTATCTGGGCGCCCTGCAACGCTACCGCCTGGAAAATCTGCACGAACCCAATCTTCTGGCCGTTTCTTATTTCTTGATGAGCTATCCGTTCGCCAATCGCCTGTTCCCGGGATCGGTGGATGCAGTCGAGCACGTCGCGCAATGGGGCCGCGTGGCGATCCTTTCCGATGGCGATGTCGTGTTTCAGCCCCACAAGATTTACCGATCTGGTCTATACGAAATTTTCGAGGGCAACGTTTTGATCTATGTGCACAAGGAGCAGGAGCTTGAGGATGTCGAGCGGCGGTATCCTGCCGGGCACTATGTGGTGGTGGATGACAAGCTGAGAATTCTGAACGCGATCAAGCAAATTTGGAAATCGCGCGTGACCACCGTCTTTGTCAGGCAAGGACACTACGCGTGCGATCCCAAGATTCTGGCGCAGTATGCGCCGGCGGACATCAACATCGATCGGATTGGAAATTTGCTGGAATACGATCTCGCGAGTTTCAGCGCCGCCAGCGGCGTTTGCACCACCACCTAGGCCGTGGGCGCGGCCACGTGTAGAACCGCGCTCACCATCCGCTGTGCTTCCTCTTGAATGCGCCGCAGATGCTCGTGGCTTAGGAAGCTTTCGGCATAAATCTTGTAGACATCTTCGGTGCCGGAAGGACGCGCGGCGAACCAGCCATTCTGGGCGATGACCTTCACTCCGCCGATGGGATTGTTATCGCCGGGGGCAGCGGTCAAGACGCGTTGGATTCTTTCGCCGGCCAATTCGGCAACCGCCAGATCGGCCGGCGACAATTTGGCGAGCGCGGCCCGCTCGGTCGAGTTGGCGGGTGCATCGATGCGTTCGTAAAATGACTCGCCGTGTTCACGCACCAACTCCGCGTAAATTTCAGACGGAGTCCGGCCAACGCCAGCAGTGATCTCCGCCGCCAGCAGCGCCGCGATGAGACCGTCCTTGTCGGTGCTCCAAACCGAGCCATCGCGCGCCAGGAAGGACGCTCCGGCGCTCTCCTCGCCCGCGAAGCCCAGCCAGCCGCCTGCGAGACCATCGACGAACCATTTGAACCCTACCGGTACTTCGTACAGCCTGCGTTTGAGCGTGGCCGCCACGCGATCGATCATGCTGCTGCTCACCACGGTTTTGCCGACCGCGGCATTCTGGCTCCAGCCCGGCCGGTTGCTGTACAGATAGTGAACGCAAACCGACAAGTACTGATTGGGAGGCATTAGACCGGAGTGCGTGACGACGCCATGCCGGTCGTGATCGGTGTCGCACGCAAATGCGATATCGAAGCCGTCCTTGAGCCCGATCAGGCCGCGCATCGCATACGGCGACGAAGGATCCATGCGGATGCGGCCGTCCCAATCCAGCGTCATGAATCGAAACGTCGGGTCTACCTCCTGGTTGACCACCGTCAGGTTCAGGCCATAGCGATCCGCGATGGCCGGCCAATAGTGGACGCCCGCGCCGCCCAGCGGGTCCACGCCCAGCCGGATGCGCGAACCGCGGATCGCGTCCAGGTCGATCACATTCCCGAGGCCGGAGGTGTACTCGGCGATAAAATCGTGCCGATGGGTAGTAGAAGCTTTCTTGGCCTTCTCGAAGGTAACTCGCTGGACTCCCTGCAGCCTGTTCGCTAGAAATTCGTTGGCGCGCTTTTCGATAAACGCAGTGGTTTTGCTGTCCGCCGGCCCGCCATGCGTTGGATTGTATTTGAAACCGCCGTCCTCGGGCGGATTATGCGAGGGGGTGACGACGATACCGTCCGCCAATCCGGTCTGACGGCCGCGGTTATAGTTCAGAACGGCATGCGAGACGGCCGGCGTAGGCGTGTATTCACCTTCCGGCGCCAGCATCACGGAGACGCCGTTTGCCGCCAGCACTTCCAACGCAGTCACCAGAGCCGGCTCGGAGAGCGCGTGCGTATCGATTCCCAGCAAAAGCGGCCCGCTGATGGAGTGCTCGTTCCGATACAGACAAATCGCCTGTGTGATCGCCAGAATGTGCCACTCGTTGAAGGACACTCGGAGCGAGGAGCCCCGATGTCCCGAAGTTCCGAAAGCCACGCGCTGCGATGCGATCCCAGGATCCGGGCGCTCGGCAAAATAGGCCGTAATCAACCGGGCGACGTTTACCAGATCCGATGCTTGCGCAGGCTGACCAGCGCGCGAACTGACACCCATGAACGCGGCCCCCTCTGCAATCCAGGTTGACACACTTGAGAGTGGGCCCGTGCATCGCGCCCGTTCGCGAATGATAATAAGGTGAATGCGTCTGATTCTCACCGTGACGCTGCTGGCCTCCCCTGCCACGATGTTGCCCCAGTCTCTCGTGAATTCCACCAGAGCGGCGCAGCTCGCCGAAAACTTTGACTCGAGGAAAGACGACCAGCCGCTGCGCTGCGAAGTGACGCCTATCCAGCCTCAATTGAATTTCAGCTTCCGGTTCCAAGCCGGCTACGTGGTTCGTGTTCCCATGAAGCAATTCGCAGGCGCAGGCCATCGCTGGACCGTCCTCACTCGGGTGACGCCAGCAGACGGAGGACCCGCGGCGCTCCTCAGCGCGCGCTACCGGTTGCCGAGCGTGCCCAAGACCAAATCGGTGGCCGAATGGGGAGGGCTGTTTTGGGTAGGCGAAGGCAGTTACCGGGTGGAGTGGCTGCTGTACGATGAAGCACACCGCGTCTGCCGGAAACAATGGAAGATCGAAACGAAGTTGAACGCCGGCGAGCGGGGCATCGCCGCGGGTATCGCGCCCGGGCGGGTGGCTCAGGTTTCATTTCGCCGTTGGTCCGCGCAGGATCGCAGCGGCGCGGACCTGCCTACACTGCGGCGCCTCACGCTATTCTTGCACGCCGCCCCGCTGTTTCCACGCAGCACTCGCTTTCGCGTTCAAGATCGGCTCATCTTATTAGGCTCGCTCGCTTCCTTGCTGGAGAGCGTCCCGGCTCGCACGGTGCGCCTGGTCATTTTCAATCTGGATCAACAGAAGGAACTATTCCGGAGGGACGTCTTTACGCCCGACGATTTCGACCAGGCCGCGCAATCGCTCAGTGGTCTGCAGTTGCAATTGGTGGACTATAGCGTTCTGAAAAATGCCCGGGGGCACGTTCATCTGTTGGCGGACCTGATGAACGAGCAATTGAACGCGCCCGATCCCTCGGATGCGGTGATCTTCCTGGGCCCGGCCACGCGCTATTTCGACAAGTTGCCGCAGGCCAGTTTGTCCGAGCCCTCCAACGAGTCGCCGCGCTTCTTTTATTTTCAGTACAAACCCTACGTGAGAGCTCGCGCCGAAGTGGCCGATTCCATCGAGCTTGCTGTCAAGAAGGTGCACGGCAAGAAGCTGGACATCCGCACGCCGAACGATTTCGCACGAGCCATCCGGCAAGTCGAATCTCAAGTGGTTGCGCGGAAGTAAGTAACCGGGACGGCGACGGAGACATCTATACCCCAAGAGTGTTCGTTGCGAGTGTCCGGGTAAGACGCTCGTTCCCTCAAAATTAACATGACATTTCGATTTGGAATTGTTTCAACGATATCCTTATCTTTCCTTGGCTGCGGCCTCATGGAGGCGCAAAATAAGTCTCTGGATGCCTCACAACAGCCAGCCGGACAATCCGCACAGGCGCCCGGCCCTCCGCCACCGGTCCAGCCCGGTCAGGAAGAGGAACCACCCGACAAGCGCGTTTTCGGTGTGCTCCCCAACTACCGCACCGCCAACGATACCGGTGTTTACACGCCCATCAGCACCAAGCAGAAGTTCATCATCGCAAGCAAGGACTCTTTCGACTATCCACTGGTCGTGTTGGCGGGAGCGATCGCCGGCGTAGGACAATTGACTAACTCCAATCCGTCCTTTGGCCAGGGTTTAGCCGGCTACGGCCGGCGGTTGGGTACAGGTTACGCCGACCAAGCCATCGGAAACATGATGACCGAGGCCATATTCCCTACCTTGCTTCACGAAGACCCGCGCTATTTCCGGCGCGGTTACGGCAGCACGCGGTCGCGCGCCTGGTACGCGGCGACACGAGTTTTCGTGAACCGCGACGACCAAGGAAAATGGCGCTTCAACTACTCCGAGGTGCTGGGTAACGCAACCGCCGTGGCTATTTCCAATGCTTATGAGCCAGACAATCGCAACGCGGTCGACAACGCAGAAAAACTGGCCGAGCAAACCGGCATCGACTCAGTCTCCCAGGTGTTGAAGGAATTCTGGCCGGATATCAAGCGCCGGCTTTTCAAGCGAAACGGCGAGCCCCCGGATGCAGGCTCGCCGCCCTAAGCGGCCGCGGTCAGAATTTGAACTGCGCACTGACGCGGAACATGCGCGGATTCAAAATGGTCGAAGCATTACCGCCCGGTCCGTTAGCAAGATAGGGCGCGACCTTGGTGCCCAACGACTGGCTCTCGATCGTCACCGTGCTCGCGTTCATGATGTTGTAGACCTGCATTTCCGCCGTAAGCATGTATTTCTCTTTAAAGTGGAATACTTTCCGCACCCCCATGTCGAACTGGGTCAGCCGTGGTGTGAGCCGCGATCCGGGTGCGATAAGCTGGAGCGTTTCCGAACCCTGCGCCAAGCCTGGATCAACTACGCCGCCGGGATTCGGACAACTGCAGTCTAGCGGATACTTGGTCGCAGGCGAGATGGTCCAATTTACGGTCTTGTACCCTTGTTGTTCGCCGCTGAATACCGAGAGCGGCAATGGCGGGCCAGTGGGGCTGGCGACGCCGGCAGGCAGGGCAAACGAGCTAAAGACGGGATCCGAGTAAATCGAAGCGTTTACTTCAACGCCCCATTTAATCGGAACGTTGCTTTGCATCTTGAATTCATTTCGCCACGGCACTCCGCTGATCTGCCCTAGACTCTGGAACAATCCTCCAGTCTGGTCGCAGTATTCCAGCAAATTCGGATCGTTCAAAGCGTTACCTGTGGAGTTAGTGGTGATGTCGCAGTGGACATCAATTTGATTCTCGAGGGTCCAGCCACCGAATACAAAGGCTCCGTGCGGTAGCCTGGCAGTGGTCGATACCTCGATGCCGTTGTAAACATTGCGTCGGAGACTCTGAGGCGCATTGGTCTCGTGGAGTTGCGGAACTAATCCAAAAAATGCTGGCTGCAAGTTGTAAACCGTAAGCGGCGTGCCGTTCAACGGATTTACGATCTGGAATGGCGTCCAGGCCGACTGCGGAACCGCGTAGTTGATGATCAACGGTTGTTGATAATCCGACGTTCGGAACCAGTTGAAATTCCCCGTCACGCCATGCATTATTTCCTGCTGTACGCCGGCGCTATATTCCCATTGATATTCTCGTTTGAAATTCGGGTCCATTGAAATATTGTTCAAGGCTCCGAACCGCGGATTCGGATTGGCGCCGATATTCTGATCGCCGAATCCGCTGCCCGCCGGAATGCAGCCAGGCGTAGCGCCGTTCGTCTCGCAGGCGGTGGTGGGATGATTCAGCCATTGAATGGTCTCGCTAGCCGTATACATCGGGTTGAACGCGTTCAAATTCGACGTCACAACCGGCGAATTGTACTTGCCGACTCCGGCTTTGACCGCAGTCTTGTGGTTTCCGAATACGTCGTAAATAACCCCTACGCGCGGCGACCAGTTCTTAAAGCAACTGAGCCCTTTCACAGTTCCGCAGTCGATTTGCGGGAAGCTGCGTGCCGGAACGAAGCGTCCGGCGGGGGCCTCCTGCTTCTCGATGTAGTTGTCCAGATATTCCCAACGTATGCCGCCTGTAAGTGCCAGACGCTTATAGTGCCACGTATCGACACCATAGATGCCCAAGTCCGCTTTCAGCCGGAAATGCTGATACGTGGGTGTGTTGTAAGCCGTAATGCTGTTTGGAACGCCGTTCAAGTAGTTGTAATAGGCGTCTCCGGTGGTA
>DATJWJ010000002.1:0-35895 GCA_035501355.1 Bryobacteraceae bacterium
ACGCAGTGGTTCACCAGATCTTCGCCGATAGTGTTGTGGCGGCCCGTGAGAAAAGCGACCCTGAGCTTGGTGCCCACGCCGTCGGCCGAGCTGACCAGCACCGGGCGCTTCCATCCCGAGAGCAGATACCCGCCGCCGAAGCTGCCGATGTCAGTCAGGACACCGCGCGAGAACGTAGCGCGCGCGTGTCTCCGAATGAAAGCGACGGCGCGGTCCGCTTCGTCGATATTCACCCCCGCGTCTTGGTAACTAATTCGCTTTTTGGGCACCGAAGAACTTCTATGATAAGCGATCGCTCATCAATGGAAGCCTGGTGCGATTGGCGGCCTTGACTGGCAGGTACGAAAAATCCGAGGCTACTCGATGAACCCGCGCCAGGTCTTCCCGCGCTGGTCGCGCAGGACAATCCCAAAGCCGTCGGCCACCCCGGTTATGGTGTGTCCATTGGGATCGCGGAAAGTGTAGCGAACCGCCTCGTCGCTCACTTTTTCGGCGGTACCCTTCCAGATGTTTCCGTACTCGTCGCGCAACTGGAGGTGATCTCCATGGCCGAATCCGTAGAGCCGGGTCGAGGTTGCTTCTTCCTCGAAGCTAAAGAAACCGCCCGGGATTTTGCCGTGGATACGTCGGCGCTGAAAGATGCCTTTTAGGGCCACAGTCCATTATTTGTCTTGTGGCTCAACTTTGGGATGAGGTGATCACCTTAGCGCTTCCCCGTGCTGTTACCTACCGCGGCTCCAGAAACTCAATCGAATCTGGTTGCACCTTCGGTTTATCACTGGGTTCCGTGTAACATTGGAAAATTGCCCCTTATGCGAGTCGTCCTACAGCGAGTCAAGCAGGCTCACGTTGAGGTGGCCGGTGAATCGAAAGGCCGAATTGGGCCGGGTTTGTTGATTCTCGTGGCCGTCACCCACACGGACCGGCGCGAAGATGCCGATTATCTGGCCGACAAAATTCTGCATCTCCGCATTTTTCCCGATGAGCAGCGCCACATGAATCGCTCCGTGTTGGACGCTGGCGGGGCGCTATTGGTGGTATCGCAATTCACCTTGTACGGAAGTTGTAAAAAGGGCCGCCGCCCGAGTTTCGATCAGGCCGCGCCGCCCGAGCAGGCGCGCGATCTCTATGAATATTTCGTGCGGCGTTTGCAATTGAGTAACACAATTGTCGAAACCGGAGTCTTCCAAGCTGAAATGCAAGTGCACCTGGTCAACGATGGCCCAGTTACTTTTATTTTGGATTCGGCGTGAAATCCGAAGCGTAGAGTAAATTGCAGTTTCTAACAAGCTGTAACCTATTGCCGGCCGCGATACTTAGTTATGATTGAATCAGGAGCTCATCAAATGCCCCGTGCCAAGAAAAGTCTTCAAAGCGACGATCTGCTGGAAGCGGCTCTCGCTGGACTCCAGCTGCGAAGGCAGCAGTTGGATGAGCAGATCATGGAAGTGCGATCGCTTTTGGGCAGAGGCGCCGCGCGACGAGGGCGGCCGCCGGGCGCCGCGAAGAATGGTCGTAGCCGGCTCAGCGCGGCCGCGCGCAGACGGATCGCCGCCGCTCAAAAGCGCCGCTGGGCCGAGTATCGTAAATCCGCGGCCAAATCCGAATAGGTCCAGCCGAAACGCCGCACGATTTCTTCGATCGGTCCGTCCGCCAGCAACTTACCTTTCTCAAAGAACACGGCGCGTTCAGCCAGCGCACTGGCGAAACCTATGTTGTGAGTCACGATCAGCTTGGCCTGCGGTAGCTCGCGCAGTAAGTGGAGTAGATTAATCTGGGCGGGCGGATCGAGAAACGTGGTGGGTTCGTCCAAAACCAGGATCTCGGGCTGCATGGCCAGCACGCCCGCCAGCGCGACCTTTCGTTTCTCGCCCGCGCTGAGGTGATAAGGCGCTTTGTCGAGCGCGTGCTCCATTGCGGCCTGTCGTAAGGCCAGCTTCGCTTTCTCGATGGCTTCCTGGGAAGTGCAGCCTTGATTCAGCGGCCCAAACGCGACGTCTTCGAGCACCGTGGGCATGAAGAGCTGCTCGTCTGAATCCTGAAATACCATTCCAATCTTCGACCGCACCGCGGCCAGGTTTTGTTTATTCACCTGCAGGCCGCAAACCGTGACGCTGCCTTGTCCTTCGAGAATTCCGTTGAGCTGCAGAACGAACGTGGTTTTTCCGGAACCGTTGGCGCCGAGCAGCGCCACCGTCTCTCCGGCGTGCAGCGTGAAGCTGACTCCATCCAGCGCCTGAGTGCCGTCCTCGTACCGGAAGTGGAGGTCGCGTACTTCGATGACCGGTGTCATTGCACTCGAGCCAGAATCAGAAGCGCGACCACGCCCGCCGCGAAATAACCATCCATCCAGCCAAATCGCAGCGGATTCAGGAGCGCGAAACGGCCTCGAAAGGAACGCGACATCATGGCGCGATGGATACCTTCAGCCCGGTAATAGGAGCGCGCGAACAAAACCGCCAGCGCGCCCGCGGCGGCGCGGAACTTAGCTTGGCGGTGGGTCCGCGAAATGCCCGCACGGCACGCAGCCGCCAGCCGGATGTGCTGGGCTTGTTCTGCAATCACGAATAAATATCTATACAAAAACTGCGCCATCAACACCAGCAGCCGTGGCATTCCCGACGCTTCCAATCCGCCCAACAGCCGTGGAAGCGGTGTTGTGGCCACCACCAGCAGCACCGCTAGCGTGGATAGATAGCTTTTTTCCACCAAGCCCAACGCCCGCCACCGGTCGCCTGCCAGCAAGGTAATCAGCCCGAAAATAAGCGAGAACGGAAGAATTGCCATCGAGCGCAGCAGCATCCCACCTGGCGGAAGGCCGGCGATCAAAATCCCCGAGATGAGCAGCGCGGCATAGATAACCAAACTGGGAAACGCATTCGGAGCCGTGGTAGCCAACGCAACCAGGAAAACCAGTAGCACCAGAATCTTGGCCCGAGGATCGCGCGCGTGCAACGGGCTGGACCGTTGGCTCCATTGATCCACCAGTACGTGATGCATCAGGCGCTCCTTCTGCGGCCGATCATGCGCGCGCCGGCCACGCAAAGCCCGCAAATCAGCAGCAGTCCCGTGAGTCCCGCGGCCGCTCTGCGCAGCCAGGCGGACTCGAAATTTCCCACGCTGTAGTTAGCCATGGGCGTTTGAAAATTCGCTTTGGTGGACATCCCCAGTGTCTGGCCGAGGCTTTGAATGGCGTCGGGTGCGCCCGACGCCAGTAGGAATCCCACGATTCCCAGCAGCACGCCCGCCGTGCTGACCGCGATAAGAACGCGGCTATTGGATCTGGCCGGCTTTTGCACGAATCCCGGATTCAGCTTATCCAGCGCCTGAACCACCGAAATAGTGATCGCACCTTCGATTGCGGCATTGACGGCAAAAAGACCCAGCGAAATGAATACCAACAGGCGTGGCATTCGAACCCCGGAGATCAGCAGCTCGGCCAGCGCCAGCGAGCCACTCACCAGCACGGACAGAAATCCGCCGGCGAAAATCGCGGCGCTGCGCCGGGCCGCGCCCCACAGTTGAAAGGGCCAATATCCGGCCAGCACGCCAGCCACGGCCATGTTGAACACATTCGCGCCCAGAGCCAGAACGCCGCCATCTTGAAAGACGAAGGCTTGGATGATCAGGATGGTGGTCATCACCAGGACGGCCGGCGCCGGCCCCAGCGCGCAGGCCAATAACGCACCGCCCACTAAGTGTCCGCTGGTTCCTGCCCCCACTGGGAAATTGATCATCTGAGCGGCGAACACGAACGCGCCCATCACGCCCAGCAGCGGAATACGCGAATCCGGCAAATCACGCCCGGCCCGCTTGATCATCCAGCCAACGGCCGGGATACTGATTGCGTCCAGCGATGCCCACACCGGTGTGGACAGAAAATTGTCCGGAATATGCATGATCGGCCGACGGCTTCACAGTATCACGATTTTTCAAAGCGTGTCACGCCTTCGCTCCCCGCCTCGCGCACCCGGCACGCTTGCTACGCTCTATACAAATGAGCGAGCTCAGCCGTATCGGCGTAGCCATCGATTCCGACCTGTTGAAGAAATTCGACCACCTGATCGCTTCGCGAGGGTATACTAACCGTTCCGAGGCGTTTCGCGACTTGATCCGCGACGAACTGGTGCAACAGACCTGGGAGCGTCCCGAGAGCAGCGTGGTGGGCACCGTGACCCTGGTCTACGACCACCATGTCCGGCTGCTCAGCGAGAAGCTTACCGGCCTGCAGCATTCTCATTTCCACAACATTCTTTCCACGCTGCATGTCCACCTGGATCACGATAATTGCCTGGAGGTCCTGGTGGTCAAGGGAAAAGCGGGCGCGGTGAAGAAGATCGCCGATGCCTTGATCAGCACCAAGGGCGTCAAGCATGGCCAGTTGACCCTGGCTTCGTCAGGCGCCGAGTTGTGATCGTGGGAATCGGCATCGACGTCGAAGAGGTGGCACGCATTCGCGAGGCCATGGAGCGGCATGGGCGGCGTTTCGTGGACCGCATCTTCAGCCCCGCTGAGATCGCCTACGTGGAGCGAAAGGCCAATCGTTTTGAGCGCTACGCCGCGCGCTTCGCGGCCAAGGAAGCCGGCATGAAAGCCATCGGCACGGGCTGGCGCCGGGGCGTGCGCTGGCTGGATTTCGAGGTCGCCAATCTTCCCTCCGGACGGCCCACGCTGCGAATGCACGGCGTGGCGGCCAAGGTCGCCGAGGGCCTGGGCGTTCGCAATATCGCATTGTCGCTTACGCATACCGCACAACAAGGCGTCGCGATCGTGATTCTTGAGACATGAAACCAATCCTCGAAACTGTTCAGTGCTTAGCACGTCCAAAGAGCATGCTTCGTCTGAAGATGCTGACCGGTTCACTCCTGCTGTGTTCTGGGCTCCTGTATGGGCAGCGAATATCGTTCGGAGTCAAGAGCGGCATTCCGCTGACTGACGCGTTTTCCGACCAAAGCGTGATGGGCGTGGATACTTTTGTCCATTCCTTCTCCCAAAGCAAGAATTACGTCATCGGCCCGGTCATTGAACTAGGCTTGCCACTAGGATTCGCGGTCGAGGCGGATGCTTTGTATCGTCCGCTCGATCTCACTGTCGACAGCACCATCGCACCCCAGCCGACGGTACGCAGTGTCACCGATATCACGTCCTGGGAATTTCCGATTCTGGGCAAGTACTATTTCTTCCACACGCCCGGCCTGCATCCCTATGTGGAAGCCGGTCCCATTTTCCGCGCCGTGGGTCGTGAAGCTTCCAATCTTTCGAACTCGGGTGTCGCGCTGGGAGGCGGCGTGAACATTCAAATTTGGAAGCTGCGCATCATGCCGGAACTGCGCTATGAGCGATGGGGCCACGACACCGCGGCTTCGGTGCCAGGGTTAATCTCGTCCCTTTCCAACGTGAATCAAGCCGAGTTCCTGATCGGCATCGGGTTTGGACGATAACACCGCCAGCGCCACTCTATTTGCACCGTTTTCACTGAGTTAGTAGTTGCAGCCGGATTGCTTCGCAGCGGGACTCCTAGAATCCCTGGTGAAAGGAGACCGAAGTGAAACAGCCCGACAAACCCAAGGAAAAACCCGAGCAGGAAACGACCGAGAAGCCCCAGACTGGGATCGTGCAACCGATGATCGACGAGTTGCGCTTTCCAAAAGATGCGCCCCAGCCTCCCAAGGCTCCCCCGTGCGGTCCCGTGCATCCGCCGCAACCGGCCGAGCAGGATCAGGATCCTGGCGGCGGCTACAATCCGGACCACACCATTCCACAACCCTAGTAGGGAATTAACCAGCGCCAAATCCCACGCACCTCAAATCTGGATCATAATAGGAACTGAAGTTCCGTATTCCGCATCACTAGTAGTTAAGGATGGTCCCATGAAGTTTGCCGCACTCGCTGTGGCGCTGGTGTGTTCATCTCTGCTCGCAGTGGCAGAACCAGCGCCGGTCCGCCCCAAAGCTGGAAAAGTCCAGATTTTCAAGCTGGCCGATCTGAAACCCGGAATGAAAGGCTACGCCTGGACGGTCCTCTCCGGCACCGAGCCTGAGCCGATTCCGATCGAGATTCTCGGCCTTCTCAAAAATCAATGGGGTCCGAAGCAGGACATCATTCTCGCCAAGATGGGCGGCAAAGCTATCCGCACCAACGTGGCCGGAGGTATGAGCGGCAGCCCGGTTTACATCGACGGAAAGCTGGTAGGCGCGGTCGCGCTGCGCTTTAGCGTGTTCTCGCCGGACGCGATTTGCGGCATCACGCCCATCGAGCTGATGCTCGAGGTCAACGATTTTGACAAATCCCGTCCCGAGGACGCCCGGACGCCGGAAAAAACTGTGGCGCAGGAATCCGTTCCGGTGCCCAGCGGGATGCTGGCCCAGGTGCTGTCGGCCGGCCAAGCCGTCAACGTCGGCACCAACTCCACCATGGTGCCCATCGAGACGCCGCTCAGTTTCGCGGGCTTTCATGAAAACGTACTGCACGAGTTCTCCGGTTTGTTCCAGCAACTCGGGATGACCGTGGCGGCCGGCGGCGCGGCCAGCACCACCCTCAGTGCCAAGCCTGTGGCGGGATGGCAGAATTCGCTGCAGCCCGGCGATGCGGTCTCGGGCGTCCTGGTCACCGGCGACATGAGCGTCAGCGGAATGTGCACCGTCACCTACAACGACGGCAAGCACGTGCTGGCTTGCGGGCACTCCTTCTTCAATCTCGGCCCCGTTGACATGCCTATGGCGAAGGCCGACGTGCTGATGACGCTGGCCTCGGCGTTCCAGCCCAACAAAATGGGGAATGCCACCGATATCGTCGGCGCGCTGAAGCAGGATCGCCACAGTGCCATCATGGGCGAGTTGGGGGCCACCGCCGACATGGTGCCGGTCACCGTGAAGGTTCGCTCGCTCGGCGACAACAACGCCGTCCGCAACGAAAAAGATCTGCACTTCAACGTTTTCGTCCAGCAGAAATGGACCCCCTACCTGATGATGCTGACCTTGTTCAACTCACTCTCCGGGCTCAACGATTTTGCCGACGAGACCACCTACCGCATGAGCGGCAAAGTGGAGTTTGACGGGCAACCGGGTATGTCTATTTCCACCATGCTGGCGTCCAGCGAAAATCCGGCGCCGGCCCCGATGCAATTAGCCGGCTGGTGGGGCGACAAATTCAACCGCCTGTTCTTGAATCCGGTGCACACGCCCCGGCTCAAGGCCGTAGACGCCACCGTCGACATCTTTCCGGAGCGGCGCGTGGCCACCATCGAAAATGCCTGGATCCCATCGAGTGAAGTGGAAGCGGGCTCCCAAGTTCCAGTCAAAGTTTTCTTGCGCCCCTATCGCGGCGAGCGCATCCAGCGCGATTTCCTGCTGAAGATTCCAGCCGGCCTGGCTCCCGGCGAGCATCGCATTCTGCTGAGCGACGCCGACACGCTGAATCGCATCCAGACCGTGGCCGGCCTATCGGAACGGTTCATGGATATTCCGCAAACCGTGTCGCTGATCAACCAGGAGCGCAGCAACAACAAGCTGTATATCTCGCTGGTGGAACCGCGCCCCACCGTTTTCTATGAAGACAAAACGCTACCCAGCCTGCCCGCTTCCGTGATGAACGTAATGCAGACCGGCCGCACCGCCAGCCGGCATTTCGTGAGCTCGCCGGAAAGCGCGGTCGAGCAGGGCAGCGTTCCCTTCGATCTGATGATCGAAGGCAGCTATTCCTTGAGGATCACAGTTAAGTAATTTAGCAATGAAAATTCCACGATTCTTGGCGGTGGCCTGCGCCATCACCAGCTGCTGCGCCGTCGAAACACGCTTCTGGGAACAGGGCGAGCGCTCGGATTTTGAAAAAGGAAGCCTCTCGCATCTCTCCCTGCGCAGCGACGGCCGCCTTTATCTGGCTCCCGAATTTCAGGAAGTCTTCGATTCTTCTACTCCGTACCTTTGGAGCATCGCCTCCGATTCCAAAGGCAATCTCTACACCGCCGGAGGCGGCTCCGGCAGCGGGACCGCCAAGCTTTTCCGTGTTGACACGGCCGGCAAGAGCCGCACCTTCGCCGAGCTCGACGGCCTGGAAATCCATGCCATCGTCTTGGACTCCAAGGATCAGGTGTACGCCGCCACGGATCCGGACGGCAAGATCTATAAAATCTCGGCCGACGGCAAGGCGCGCGTATTCTTCGATCCGCACCAGAAATACATCTGGGCCATGGTGTTCAACCGCAAAGGCGACCTGTTTGTGGCCACCGGCGAACAAGGCGAGATTTATCGCGTCACGCCGGACGGCGCGGGCAGCTTATTCTTCAAGACGGAAGAGACCCATGCGCGTTCGCTGGCTGTCGATCCGCAGGACAACCTGGTGGTCGGCACCGAACCGGGCGGCTTGATTCTGCGTATTTCGCCCTCGGGCCAGGGATTTGTTTTATACCAAGCGCCCAAGCGCGAGATCACGGCCGTCGCGGTCGACTCCACTGGGGCCATCTACGCCGCGGGGGCAGGAAACAAGACCGGTGCCGCGCCGGCGCTTCCAACGCTCGCGCCCGTGGCGCCCGTGCCGTCGCCCATTCCCTCGGCTGGCGGTAACGTAACCATTCTCACCTCGACGGCGCAACGCAACGCTTCAATGCTGGGCCAGCCGCTGCCCGCTATTGCGGGCGGCTCGGACGTCTATCGCATCAACCCCGACGGGTCGCCGCGAAAAGCCTGGTCCAACAACCAGGACATCGTGTATGCCATCACGTTCGACGCGCAAGGCCGGCCCCTGCTCGGCACCGGCAACCGCGGCCGAATCTACCGCCTGGACTCCGATTCTCTCAGCACCGAACTGCTGGACGCGTCTCCCACGCAAGTCACCAGTTTCGGCAAAGGCGCCCATGGCGAGCTGTATGCTGTCACGGCGAACATCGGAAAGCTGTATCGGCTGGGACCGGGCCTGGAGCAGCACGGCACCTTCGAAAGTGAAGTTTTGGATGCGGGAACTTTCTCCTACTGGGGCCGGATCAGCTATCGCGGTAACGGCACAATTTCGGTATCCACCCGCGCCGGCAACCTGAATCACCCGGAGAGCAATTGGAGTCCCTGGGCGGCGCTGCAGCCGGACACCGGCGAAAAAGCGATCTGCGACTCCTGCGGCGGCGGGCGCTCGGTTTCTCCCGCGGCGCGTTTCCTGCAGTACAAAATCGACATTGGGTCGGCATCGGCTTCGCCTCTCGCGGAGGTCTCTTCTGTCGAGGTCGCTTATCTGCCCAAGAACGTGGCGCCGGCGGTTGAAGAAATCGAAATCACCCCGCCGAATTATCGCTTCCCGCCCAATAGTCTCACCGTTACGCCTTCCACCAGCATCACGCTCCCGGCAATGGGCCAGAGAAGAAGCTCCACGCAGCCGTCGCTCGAACTTTCAAGCTCGCAGTCGATGAATTACGCCAAAGGATATTTGGGTGCGCGCTGGCTGGCTTCCGACGAGAACGGCGACACGCTGATGTACAAAGTAGAAATCCGCGGCGTCGGCGAAAGCGCTTGGCAATTGCTCAAAGACGCCGTGAAGGACAAGAACTGGAGCTGGGACAGCACGGCTTTTCCCGATGGCGAGTACGTGCTGCGTGTTACGGGCTCGGATGCGCTCAGCAATCCGCGCGACCAGGCGCTCGAATCCTCGCTGGTCAGCGATCCATTTCTCATCGATAACACGCCTCCGCGGATTCTCAATCTCGCCGCGTCGGTCTCCGGCAACAAAGTCTCCGTGCGCTGGACCGCGCACGATGCCCGCAGCAACATCGACAAAGCCGAGTACTCAGTGAACGGCGGCGACTGGCTGCTAGTGGACCCCGTCAACAAGCTCACTGATTCACCGGAAGAAGACTACCGTCTGGAGATCGACCGGACCGCCGGTGAGCAAGTGATCGCCGTGCGCGTGGCCGACGAGTTCGACAACCAGACCGTCGATAAGGTCGTAGTGAAGTAAACGCGGCCGCCCGTCAGTGCGGCAGCTCAAACGTCACATTGCGTTCCCGGTTCAACCGATCGCTCAAAGCTCGATCCACTGTACTGAGCGGCTCTTGCTTCTGCTCGTGATCCATGTTGACGTAGTGCAGCGTCGTGCCATCCACCCAGTACGCCAAAACGGCTCGAATCACTCCGTCGCTGAACGCGACCAAGTACAGCGGGGCTTGATACTGCTGCGCCTGCGTCGTGGGACCCGTGTACTCCCGAATGGCCGGTGCCGGCGGAGGCGGAGGCGCGTAGGCTTGCTCGGGAGGAGGCGCGTATGGATAAGCGCCGGAATTCTGGTTGATGATGACCGCGGGTGCGCCGCCGCCCGAATAACTTACCGAAGGATAGCTGTAAGGCGAATAGCCATTGGCCGGTGGGTACCCATAACCGTAGTCGGAATAATCGAAGAACGGGTAACCATAGTCGAAGAACGGATATCCGTAAAACCCGGTATAGAGGAACGGGGAATAGCCGTAGAATCGGTTCCCGCGAAATCCAACGCCACCGCGGAACCCTCCACCGTGGAAGCCACCGCCTCCGTGGAACCCACCTCCGCCGTGCATGCCTCCGCCGCCCATTCCGCCACCGCCGCGCATGCCACCACCGCCGCGCATGCCACCACCGCCGTGACCACCGCCTCCGCGCTGCGCTAGAACCGGCATCGCCGGCAGAAGTCCGAAGATGAGAACAATTGCTAGCCGACGCATAGAGCCGCGCGCCTCCACCGCGATAGTAACGCCGCATGCTGGCGCGCGCAAGCGGACGGGTTTAGGCGCCGATGTACCGCGCATAGAGACTGCGCGCCAGGCCCGCGTCCGTGGTCCCCTTCACGATGGCCCGGCCGTCGGGAAAGATCGTCAGCAAATACGGCGGCGTTTCGAAACGCAGCGCGAACTCATTGGCGCGAACTTCACCCAGCGGCCGGAGCCGCGCCGCCAGATCGCTTAGATCCAGCGGCCGCCTGCGCTCATGGATTTGGACCGCATTGTGGCCGCACAAGCTCACCGGCGCGCGCGCACTCTCTTTGAGATAGGGAAACTCGCGCCGCCCGCACGCCGGACATTGCTCGCTCGGCCCGGGTTGCGCCACCTGCCGGATTTCGCCGCTCCACACATCCACGGTCGTGATTTTGCGCGACGGCTCCAGGCCGCATAGAATTTTCAACGCCTCAGCCACCTGCAAGCTCGCGATCAGCGCCGTGATGGAACCGAGCACGCCCGCCGTTTCACAGGTTGGCTGGGAACCGTCAGGAGGATCCGGGTAAACGCAGCGCAGGCAGGCCGTCCGTGCCGGGACCACCGGCATGGTAATGCCGTAGCTCCCCACCGCCGCCCCATAAATCCAGGGGCGGCCCCGATCGACGGCGTAATCGTTGATCAGATAGCGCGTCTCGAAATTGTCCGTCCCATCCAGGATCAAATCCACGTCGTCGAAAAGATCGGCCACATTGGCTGCGGTCAAATCCTCTACCGCCGCTTCGGTTTGAACGTCGCGATTGATGCCGGCAATCTTCCGCGCCGCTGCAACCGCTTTCGGCAGCGCCTGCTCGGAGTCGCACTCGTCGAACAGCCACTGTCTTTGCAGGTTGCTGAGCTCGACATAGTCGCGATCGATGATGCGGAGAAACCCAACCCCGGCCCGCGCCAGCGCACCCGCCTGAAAGCTGCCCAAAGCGCCGCAACCAGCCACGGCCACGCGCGCGTCCAACAGACGTAGTTGTCCCTTTTCCCCGATGCCCGCGAACAGAATCTGGCGCGAATAACGCTCGCCAACCGGCCCCTTCATACACCCAGATGGTACCAGCCGATGCGCTAAGATGGTCGCTTGTGTCAACCCGGCTGGGCTGGTGGGTCAGTCTGCCCATGCTCCTCGCGCTGGGCGGGAATTCTCTTCTCGCGCTTTCCGACGAGTACGAGGGGAAGCCCATCGCGAACGTCCAATTCGAACCTGAGAAGCAGCCGCTCTCGCGCGATCAATTGATGGCCATGATCCCGCTTCGCTTGGGTCAGCCTTTACATGGCTCGGATGTCCGCGCGGCCATCGAACGGCTGTATCGCACCGGCGAATACCTGGATATCGCGATCGACGCCACCACGGGCTCCTCCGGCGTGATCCTTAAGGTGATGACCAAGCCAAACTACTTCGTGGGACACGTCGCCGTGAATGGCGTGCCCGAACCGCCCAACGAAGGCCAGTTGGTGCTGGCCACCAAGCTCGAGTTGGGAAGCACGTACTCGGGCGAGGAGTTGCAAGCCGCCGAAGACCGCTTGGCGGACATTATCAAACGCAACGGTTTCTACCACGCTGATCTTCAATCCGACACCACCGCCGATGCCGCGTTCCAGCAGGTAACCTTCGATTTCAACGTCGACCCCGGAAAGCGCGCGAAATTCGACGGCCTCACAACCACCGGCGATAGCGAGCGTTCACCGGAAAGTTTGCTCTCCTCCACCGGCTGGAAGCGATTCCGCGGCCTCTTTGGCTGGCATTCCTTCAACGAAGTACGTCTGCGCAACGGTCTGGACAATATTCGCTCCTGGTATCCCAAGCACAACCATCTTCTGGCGCGAGTACAGTTGGTCAAACTCGACTACCACGACGGCACCAACACCGTGACACCCGAAGTAAATATCGATAGCGGAGCGCGCGTGGACGTACGGCTGCGCGGCGCCAAAATGTCCGGCGGAAAATTACGCAGCCTGCTGCCGATTTACGAGGAACGCGCCGTGGATCGCGACCTGTTAGAAGAAGGTTCCCGGGACCTGGCGTCTTATTTCCAGTCCCAGGGCTACTTCGATGCCATGGTTTCGTACTCCACCTCCACGCCCCCTAACGGCCAGGAGTACATCGACTATGCGGTGGATCGCGGCGATCGCCACAAAGTCGTAAAGGTCGAAATCACTGGCAATCACTATTTCGATTACCAGACCATCCGCGAGCGCATCTCGGTCATACCGGCCACGCACATTCGCTATCGCTACGGCCGCTATAGCAGGAACGCGCTCGAAAGGGACGTGGAAGGCATTCGCGCCTTATACCGCGCCAACGGCTTCCGCGATGTCGAGGTGAGCTCCCGCGAAATTGACGACTACCAGGGAAAGCCCGCCCAAATCGCTATTCTGATCGAAATCAAGGAAGGTCCGCAATGGTTTGTATCCGCACTCGATCTGGAGGGAATTTCCAACGACGATCGGGCCGCCTTGGAAATGATTCTGCATTCCACCGCCGGGCAACCCTACAGCGACCTGGACGTCGCCTTGGACCGGGATGCCATCCTGGACTATTATTTCAACCAGGGTTACCCGCGGGCGGCCTTCCAATTCGTCTCCACTCCGGCGGCTGAAGCGCAGCATGTCGACCTCAAGTTCGTCGTAACGCCCGGCCCGCGCGAGTTTGTGCGCAACGTCGTGGTAAGCGGTCTTGAAAGAACGCATCCGGACATCGTGCGGAGCCGCATCGATCTGCATGCGGGCGATCCGCTTTCCCAGAACAAGATCACTGGCAGCCAGAGGCGCCTGTACGATCTTGGAATCTTCGCGCGCGTCGACACGGCGCTTCAGAATCCGGACGGCGACGAGCCGGACAAGAACGTGCTGTATTCGATCGACGAAGCGCACCGCTGGACGACCAATTACGGCTTCGGCGCCGAGATTGGGCGCATCGGCGGAGGCACTACGTCGCTGGAATCGCCGGCCGGCACCACTGGATTCAGCCCGCGCTTTCTGTTCGGCGTCAGCCGCCTGAATTTTCTGGGCACCGGCCACACCATCGGTCTGCAAACCCTGGTCTCGACCTTGGAACAGCGCGCTCAGTTGACTTATTTCGCGCCCCAGTTTGAAGGCAACCCCAACCTGAACCTGCAATTTATCGGTTTATTCGACATCTCGCGCGACGTGCGCACATTCTCGGCCCGGCGCTTGGAAGGCTCGGTGCAGCTGGGCCAGAAACTATCGCGCGCCTATTCTGTCCAGTACCGCTACACCTTCCGTAAGGTCGACATTCTGGGGACGCCGCTCATCACGCCCGAGCTGATCCCGCTGCTCGCCCAGCCGGTTCTCGTCGGTTTCGTCTCCACGACCTTCATCGAGGACCGGCGCGATGATCCCGTCGACGCGCATCGCGGGATCTACAACAGCTTGGACCTGGCTCTGGCGTCCAACGTTCTCGGTTCGGAAACCGGCTTTGGCCGCGTAGTTGCGCGCAACTCCACCTACTATCAGTTGACCAAGAGCCTGGTGCTGGCGCGCACCACGACTTTCGCCATGATCGAACGCTATTCCGGATTGTCCGAGATCCCGCTGGCCGAGCGGTTTTTCGGCGGTGGTGCGTTTTCCAACCGGGCCTTCCCCGATTTCCAGGCCGGCCCACGTGACCCCATAACCGGCTTCCCCATCGGCGGCAACGCGTCGTTTGTGAATACCGTCGAATTACGGTTTCCACTGGTCGGCGAGAATCTGGGCGGCGTTCTGTTCAATGATATGGGCAACGTCTATTCGGCGGTGAACAAAATCAGTCTGCGATTTACCCAGCGCAACCTTCAGGATTTCGATTACGCCGTCCAGGCCTTTGGATTCGGCATCCGCTACCGCACTCCCATCGGACCCGTTCGCGTGGATTTTTCCCTTAGCCCCAACTCGCCGCGCTTCTTCGGATTCGAGGGCACCGAGAATCAATTGCTTTTTGGCGGGGGCACGGCTGTAACGCAGCGGATCAACGTGTTCCAGTTCCATTTTTCCTTGGGACAGGCATTCTGATGCCGCAATTGACCCGCTCCCGTTCGAAATTCTTCCAGCTCCGTCCACTTTTGTATCTGTTTGCCGTATGCGCTCCGCTTTGCGCCGAGGTGATCGATCGCATGGCCATTTCGGTGGGCAATCAAGTCATCACCGCAAGCCAGATCGACGAGGAAGTACGTGTCACGGCTTTTCTGAATAATGATAAGGTCGACCTCTCCGCCGATCAAAAGAAGAAGGCCGCCGCCCGGCTGATCGATCAGGCCTTGATCAAGCGCGAAATGGATCTGAGCCACTACCCTTTGCCCGCGCTCAGCGACGCCGATAGCGCGCTCAAAGAGATCCAATCTCATTACCCCAGCCAGGCTGCCTTCGAACAAGCTCTCGCGGACCATGGGATCACGGAAGCTCAACTGAAGGAACATTTGCGGTGGCAGCTGACCGTTCTGCGTTTCGTGGACTACCGTTTCCGGCCCGGCATCCAGATCTCGGATTCCGAGGTTCAGTCATACTATCAACAGCAAGTGTCGAAATGGCAGCAGCAAGGTGTTAAGACCATCCCTAGCCTGGGCGACCAGCGCGCGGAGATCGAAGAAATCTTGACCGACCGACAAATCGACGAAAATCTGGACCGCTGGCTGGCCGAAGCCCGCAAACAAGTGCCCATTCGCTACCTGGACGAGACGTTACAATGAGCCGGCCAGTCAAAGTTGTGTTGTGGACCTTGGGTGGCCTGGTTGGATTGGCCGTCGCCGCCGCCGTCGGCTTCGTGATCCTCGTGCAGACTGCCTGGTTTAAGAACCAGGTTCGCGAACGTATCGTCTCCGTGGCCGAAAAGGCAACGGGTGGCCGGGTCGAAATCGGTAGCTTCAATTATGACTGGCATGCTCTGACAGCCCAGGTCGCGCCCTTCGTATTGCATGGCTCCGAGCCCGCTTCAGCGCCGCCCTTCTTCCGCGCAGCTAAAATCCGGATCGGCCTGAGAATCATTTCGGCGTTCAAAAAACAGGTGGACATCGCTTCGCTCCAGGTAGACCAGCCGCAGATGTACGTGACCGTCGCGCCGGATGGCACCTCCAACGTTCCCATTCCTACTCTTGCGCGCACCATCAACAGCTTCACCGAGCAACTCCTCGATTTGAAGGTCCAGCACTTCAAACTTCAGGACGGGTTCTTTGAATACAATTCCAAGCGCATTCCTCTGGAGGTCCAAGGCGACCATCTGCAGGCCTCTTTGGCGTATGACTCGAATGGTCCCTGCTATCGCGCCAATATCGCATCCCGGCCGCTGCGGGTTTCCGCGCCGGAATTGAAGGAACCGTTGATGGTCGATTTGGACAGCCGAATCGCGTTCGAATCCAACGCCGTCGAGATTCTTGAAACCAACCTTGCCAACGCTGGAATAAAGATTCAAATGCGGGGCACCGTCAGCGACCTGGCTTCGCCGCGCGCGGCGCTGGAGGTGAAAGCATCGGCGCCCTTGACTGAGCTAAAGAAGTTTATCCCGATCCCGCTCGAGCCGCGCGGCGACATCGCATTCGATGGCCGCGGAAGCCTCCAGAGCAGTCCATTCCGCTACAAGCTGGACGGTAAGCTAACCGCGCGCGGGCTCGGATACGCCTCCCACAATGTAGCCATCAGAGATGTTGCGGCTGGCTCCCGCCTGGAGTTGTCGCCCGAGAAACTTAGCCTGCCGGAGCTCGATGTTTCGGCGCTGCATGGCACCTTTCGCGGCTCGGCGGAATTAACCGGTTTCCGCAAGCTCGCAATCAGCGGAACGGCGCAAGGTTTTGCGTTACGAGAACTGGCCGAACTCGGTGGCCGGCACACGGGCGCATTGGACGGCATTCTGAGCGGCCCCGTGCGCGTGAACGGCGAGGTCGCCCGCGGCGGCCTGCACAACGTGGTGGCTGAGGCCCAACTTGCGATTTCCCCTGCTTCGGCCGCTAAACCGCTCCAAGGCGCAGTCACACTGGATTACGATCAAGCCGCTCAAAAAGTGGAACTGGGAAGCTCCCACGTCACGCTCGGCTCTACGCAAGCCACCGTTGCCGGTGTCCTGGGACAAAACCTCGACGTCCACGTGGTCTCAAAGGATCTAAACGACGCACTCTCGCTATTCCCGCTAATCGGCGAGGAACCGCCCAAGCAGGCTCCCATCTCGCTGGACGGAAGCAGTGCCACCTTCGACGGCACCATCGCCGGCCCGCTCTCCAGTCCGCGCATCGCCGGCAAAGCCGACGTGGGCCGCTTCGAATTCCGAGGGCAGCGCTTCGACCACCTCACCGCCAGCGTGGATCTCGACCGATCCTTGGTGGACTTTCGCACTCTGACCGTCACGCAGGACAAAATGCATGTCGAAGGACAGGGCCGCGTCACGTTGCGCGACTGGAAAGTCGAGGATTCCAGCCCCATCTCGGGTCTGCTTTCGGTAACCGGAGCCGACCTCCAAACGCTGGCCAAAGAGAGTGGAACGGACCTTGTGGTCACCGGCACTCTTTCAGGCATCGTACGTGTGTCGGGTTCGCTCGATTCACCGTTAGCCTCCGGCACCATCGAGGCCGCCAATATCTCGGCCTACGGTGAACATGCCGATGCGTTCCGCGGCGACGTCACGGTTTCCTCCACGGGCGTTGAGGTTTCCGACGGCAACATTCGCTCCCGCGGGGCTCGCATCACGTTGAGCGCCGCCTACAATCACCCCGCCAAGGATTGGAAGGACGGCGCTCTTCGCTTCGAAATTTCGACTAGCGGGCTCATGCTCGCACAAATCCAACATATCCAGGAAATCGAGTCCCGTTTGGACGGCGCCGTCGACTTCAAAACCAACGGCACAGCCAAGGTGGTGAAGGGCGTTGTCGACCTGACGTCGCTGACCGGCCAGCTATCTTTGCGCAACGCTGTCTTCGATGGGCGCCCCTACGGCGATCTGGAACTGAACGCCAGTACGCGCCTCCCCATCCTGGGCGTCAGCGCCAAGGTCAACCTGGGCGGCATCCGGATGCAGGGAAGTGGCGAATGGCGCATGGAAGGAGATTATTCCGGGCAGGCGCGTATCGAGATTCCACGGGTCCCGTTTGCCACCTTGCACGATCTGGTCCCCGGCCCCCACGCGCGGCCGACGCTGCCTTTCGACGGCTTCCTGCAAGGTGACGCTACCGTAACCGGGCCGCTGAATAATCCCGCGGCAATGAAGGCCGACGTCGTGTTTTCCACCGTGCAGCTGAGCGCCAGCCCCAGCGCCTCGCCCAAAGGCGGCTTCCAGACGCAGGACCTCGTGCTTCGCAATGCGGACCCGGTTCGCTTTGAAGCGACCACCAAAGCGATTGAGATTCGCACCGCCAACTTCACCGCGAAAGACACTTCGCTGACCGCCTCGGGACGCCTGACGCTGGACACGAAAAGCCCTTGGGGCCTGAACGTGGCGGGACGCGTCAGCCTCTCCATCCTTCAGATCTTCAATCCCAACCTGCTGGCGTCCGGCGCGTCGGTGGTCAACCTGGCCGTGCGCGGTCCATTGATGGAGCCGCAAATCGACGGCCGCCTGGAACTGCAGAACGCTTCTCTGTTTCTGCGCGATTTTCCCAACGGCGTGGATGAAGCCAACGGGCTGATTCTCTTCGATCGAAATCGCGCCACGGTCCAGAACCTCACCGCGGTTACCGGCGGCGGCAACGTGACATTTGAAAACGGCAGCTTCGTTGGTTTCCGCGGACCGTTGCTGTTGTACCGGCTCCAGGCCTCGGCCAACAACGTGCGCTATCGCACGCCGGACGGCATCAGCATCACCGTGAACGCCACGCTCGCCCTGGTTGGCACCTCGGAGAATAGCGTGCTCTCCGGCAGCATGCGAGTCGCGCGCGCGGCTTTCAATCCCCGCACCGATGTCGGCGCGTTGCTGGCCGAGACTGCCAAGCCCGTGCCCGAGCCTTCCGAATCCAACGAATATCTCCGGGGTGTTCAGCTCGATGTCCTGGTTCAAAGCGCCCCCAGCCTGGAAGTCCAAACATCCTTGGCCCGAAATATTCAAGCCGACGCCAACCTGCGCCTGCGCGGCACGCCCGATCGGCCGGTGCTGCTCGGCAACGTCAGCGTCAGTTCCGGCCAAATCGAGTTCTTTGGAAACAAGTACAGCATCAATCGTGGCGACGTCCGCTTTTTAAATCCGGCCCGGATCGAGCCCATCCTCGACATGGATCTCGAGACGCAGGTGCGCGGAATCACCGTGGACATTGCGTTTTCGGGCCCCTTGAACAAGCTGAATTTTTCTTATCGCTCCGATCCTCCCTTGCAAGCCAGCGATATTGTCGCGCTGCTGGCCGTGGGACGCACTCCCTCGCTCTCCAGCCCGCTCGCTTCCGCTCAGAATACAGACGTCAGTTATTTGGGCTCAGGGAGCAATGAGCTGTTGGGAGAAGCTCTCACGCCGTCTTCCGGACGCCTGCAGAAACTATTCGGCGTCAGTCACATTAAGATCGATCCGCAGATCACGGACGTCACCATCATTCCCCAGGCCCGTTTGACGTTCGAGCAGCCGGTCTCGTCCGACATCACGCTCACCTACATCACCAACCTGGCCGTCGTAAACCAACAGATCGTCCGCGTGGAGTGGGACCTCAACCGGCGCTGGTCGGTGGTGGCTCTGCGCGACGAAAATGGCGCTTTCAGCATCGACTTTCTGTACAAGAAAAGTTTCAAATGAAACTCAGAAAGCTGCAGGGCAAACTGAAAGTGGAGCATGCCATCCTGGATGGCGTGCGGATTTTTCTGGAAAGGCTGCTCGCCCTGAACCCGTCCGTCCGCTCCGTAATTCCCGGAGTGATCCGTCCGGTCCGCGACGCCAAAGGACCTGCCAAGGTACGAGTCACGGTGCCCACCACCAACGGTTGGAAGGCGATCGCCCTGAGCGACGGCGCGCGGCAAGAACTCTTCATCAGTACCTCTCTGACCAGGGAAGAATTGGAACAGGCCATTCGAAACGCTTCCGAGGACGCGCGGTGAATGCCGAGCTGGAGTTTTCTCCCGAGCGGATGCGCGAGATCGGTTATCGTGTCATCGATCGCCTGGTCGAGCACCTGGCCACCCTTTCAACCCAGCCCGTGGGAGCCACGGCTGACCCCGCGGTTCTCATTCCCGCCCTGAGCGAGCCGCCGCCTGAAGAGGGAACCGCCTTTGAGACTGTTCTGGCGCAATTGGAGCAGCAGGTTCTCCGCAACAGCATGCACGTGAACCATCCGCGGTTCCTGGCGTACGTCCCGGGCCCCAGCAATTTCATCGGCGCCATGGCCGACGCTCTGGCCTCCGGCTACAACGTTTTCGCCGGAACCTGGATCAGCGGTTCTGGTCCCGCCGCGGTCGAGCTCGCGGTAGTCGACTGGCTGCGCGATGCTTGCGGGTTCCCGCCTGAGGCCGGAGGTTTGTTTGTAAGCGGCGGCAGCATGGCCAACCTCACCGCGCTGGCCGTGGCCCGCCATGTTGTGCTCGAAGACCGCCTGGATGGGGCCACCGTTTACTTTTCCGATCAGGCGCATTCCTCGCTCGAAAAAGCTTTGTTCTTGCTGGGGATCTCGCCGGGAAATTTTCGCCGGCTTCCTTCGGATGACGATTTTCGCTTGCCCCTGGACGAGTTGGCTCGCTCCCTCAGGCAGGACCGCGCCTCGGGCTTGCGGCCTTTCTGTGTCATCGCCAACGCCGGCACCACCAACACCGGCGCCATCGACCCGCTGTCGGAGCTTTCCGCACTTTGCCAGGCCGAGGGCATCTGGCTGCACGTCGATGGAGCCTACGGCGCGGCAGCCGCGCTCTGCCCTCGCGGCCGCAAGCAGCTTTCTGGCATGGGACTAGCCGACTCGCTTTCGCTCGATCCCCACAAATGGCTGTTCCAACCTTTTGAAATCGGCTGTGTACTGGTTCGAGATTTGGCCCAATTGCGGGATACCTTTAGGATCCTGCCGGAGTATCTGAAAGATACCCACCAGTACTCGGAGAACTTCAATTTCACCGACTACGGCCTCCAACTGACGCGCAGCTTTCGCGCCCTGAAACTGTGGATGTCGATCAAAGTGTTCGGGCTGGCCTCGTTCCGTGCAGCCATCGAGCATGGCTTCGTTTTGGCTGAATTTACCGAAGCCAGCCTGCGAGCGATGCAGGGTTGGGAGATCGTTACGCCCGCCAGCCTGGCCGTAGTGTGCTTCCGCTACTCCTCAGGCAGCGATGCCTTTCACTTGCGAGTGGTGCAGGCTCTGCTGGAAGATGGCTTCGCTCTGATCACTTCCACGATATTGCGAGGCCGCACCGTCCTGAGGACCTGCACCATCAATCCGCGTACCACGGAAGCTGACATCCGAGCTACCCTGGAACGGCTCGACTTCCTCGCCCAGACACTCGCCCGGGCTCAGGGTGCGGCTAAGGCTCCCTAGGGTTTTCCCAAGTGACACTACAGGCCTAACGTTACTATCGGTTCCGACCGATGAGAGAGTAGTCGAGCTATGACTGAACGACTGCTGGCTCAAGCCAGGCTAACCGGGGAAAGCTGCCAGTGAAGATCCTTATTGCCGACGATAGCATCGTTTCCCGCCATCTTCTCGAAGCCACTCTACACTCCTGGGGTTACGACGTAATCGCCGCTTGTGACGGCATGGAGGCATTGGAGTTTCTCCAAAAGCCCGACGCGCCGGCCCTGGCGATTTTGGATTGGATGATGCCCGGGTTAACGGGTCCGGAGGTGTGCAAACGCATCCGGCAGCACTCTCGCGAACCCTATACCTATATCCTGCTGTTGACTTCCAAGAGCCTCAAAGAAGATCTGATAGAAGGCATGGAAGCCGGCGCCGACGATTATGTCACCAAGCCGTTTGACCGGCATGAATTGCAAGTCCGGCTGCGCGCTGGGAAAAGGCTGGTGGATACGCAGGCCGAGTTGCTGGCCGCCCGCGAAGCGTTGCGAGAGCAGGCCACGCGGGATTCTCTGACACACACCTGGAATCGGAACTCGATCCTCGAATTACTGGGCCGCGAACTCGCGCGTGGGGTACGGGACAATACTTCGCTGGGCGTGGTAATTGTAGACCTGGATCGCTTCAAAAACGTAAACGATCACCACGGACATCTGGCCGGCGATGCGGTCCTGCGCGAGGCCGCCCGGCGCATCCAAAGCGGTATGCGGCAGTATGATTCCATTGGACGCTACGGCGGCGAAGAGTTTCTGATCCTGCTGCCAGGCTGCGGGGAGGCCGACAGTCTAAACCAAGCCGAGCGCTTGCGCAAACAGCTGGCCCAGTCCGACATGCGCGTCAGAGATATTGCCGTTCCGATCACTGCCAGCTTCGGCGTTACCTGCGTACCTTGCAGCCTGGTTCTTTCTCCGGAAAACGTGATCCGGCGGGCTGATGAAGCTCTCTATCTGGCCAAGAAAATGGGACGCAATCGTGTCGAATTCCTGGACTACGATGCTCAGACCATTCTTCCGGAAATAACGGCGGAATCTGAAACTCTGACTACATAATCGCGGCCGGACAGTGCTCCTGTTCTTGCCAAACATCGAAAATCCGGTGGCGGGCCCGGCTGAAGAAGAGCACGCTTAATCCTGTCTAACAGTAAGAAAATAAAGAATAAAAATGCAACACTTAGCTTACGCGTGCTTTCCTTTATTTGGGTCGGCGTGCGATACTGAGTGCAGAGAGACAATCGGCGCGAATGACCCAGCTAGGTGAAGCGATAGTCCGCTACCACAAGCTGCTCGAAGGCAGCCAATACCAAAATCTCGCCTGGGCACACCAACTCCAGGAACGCATGCAAGCGAACAATTTGGCCGTCAGTGGGAGACCTGTCTCTCCGGTTCTGCGTCCGCATTTTATCACGCGCAGGCAGTACGCCGGGTTGGCCAAGGCAGTCGAGTCCTTTTCAAGCTCTATCGAACGGATCGAGAAGCTGGCCGTCTCGAGCCCTACGCTGCTGTCCCGCATGGAATTGCTTCCGGCTGAGAAGATGCTGGCGTCGGTGGACCCCGGATATCCGTTTCTGTCGGTCACGTCGCTGATCGACACCCATCTGAACAACGGCACGCTCCGCTTTGCGCGTTACATTCCGGACACGCCGGTGGGCGTGGCATACGGCGAAGCCCTTTCGGATTTGTTCTATGAATCGGCCCCGGTCAAAGAATTCCGCAAGCGTTATCATCTTGAAAAGCTGCCCGGTACGAAGTATTTGCTGCAGGCCATTCTCAAGACTTACAAAGAATGGGGCGGCAAGAACAAAAAGCCGAATGTCGCGATTCTGGAATTCCGCCAACCTTTTCAGACTACCGAGTCCGGCGAAAGCGCTTTAATCGCGCAGCTCTTCCGGCGCGAAGGGCATCAGGTGGAAGTGGTGTCGCCCGATCAGCTCGAATATCGCAACGGCATCCTGCGCCGCGGCGAGTTTCCGATCGATTTGATCTTCCGCCGCATCAAAGTCCAGGAGTTCCTGGTGCGTTTCGATTTGACGCACCCGCTGCTGCGCGCCTATCAGGACCGCGCCGTATGCCTGGTGAACAGCTTCCGTTCCGAGATGGCTCAAAAAAAGGCCATGTTCGATTTGCTCACCGACGAAGAGATCACCTCCGGTTTTCCGGCCGCCGAGCGAAAAGCGCTGCTAGAGCTGATTCCTTGGACCCGCGTAGTACGCGAAGCCAAAACACGCTACAAGAAAAAGCTGGTGGATCTGCCCGAGTTCATCCTGCGCAACCGTCCCAAGCTGGTGCTGCGCCCCAATGATGATAGCGCCGACCAGCACTCCTTCCGCGGCTCCGAGCTGGACGATGCGAGTTGGGAAAAGGCCTTGAAGCGGGCTTTGCGCAATCCCTACGTGGTTCAGGAAGTGATCGAGCCGGTGGTGGATGTCTTCCCGGTGCTGCAGTACGGACACCTGGAGATGCAGAAGATGCGCATTGACGTGCATCCGCATTCCTATCTGGGCAAGGTACAGGGCTGTTCGAGCTGGCTGACGGCCATCGGTCCTTCAGGCTTTTCGACGCTGTCCGGCCTCGCCCCGACGTTTATTTTGGAAGCAAAGTAAGCCCGGCTTCCTGACATCCGTGCCATAATTGGGCCGCGTGCAATCTCAAATTGAGGCCGCTGCTGCGCACCAGGTCGCCGCGCCGGCGCGCTTTCTGACCCCCGCTTCGATCCTGATCCTGTTCGGCCTGAATGCGTACATTTGCGAGAACCTTTTTCAAGCGCACTTCATCGATCAGATGGGCTCCACTGCTGGGCCCTTCATCGCCATCAGCCGGTGGATGATGCGGCATTGGCACGATTTGAGCTGGTATCCGCTTTGGTTCACGGGCATGCCGTTCTTCCGCGTCTACCCGCCCGGCCTGCACGTGGTGGTCGCTGCCGCCGCGAGTCTCTTCCGTCTAACTCCGGAGCGGTCTTACTTCTTGGTGATCGCGCTCGTGTATTGCCTTCAGCCCGTCACCCTGTATTGGCTGTGCTATCGCGCCAGCGGGTTTCGAAGCTGCGCCTTCGCAGCCGGACTGGCTTTTAGTCTGATTTCTCCCAGTGCGTTCCTGGCCAGCCTGGTGCGGCATGAACTGGGCGGCATCTGGTTCGCGCGGCGCTATCATACGCTGGTCTACTATGGCGAGGCGCCGCATGACGCCGTTCTATTGCTGATCCCGTTGGCGATTTTGTTTCTACATCAAGCCGCAGTAGACCGGAAACGTTGGTTTTTCCCGCTCGCCTGCCTGGTGCTGGCCGCCGTCTTTCTCACCAATTGGCCCGGCAGTGTTGGCTTGATGATGGCGCTCCTGGCGTATGGCCTTTCTAGAGTCGGCGCGGACTCGCTTCCGGTGTGGCTCAGCTTGGCCGCTTCCGGTGCAATCGCGTTCGCGATGGTCGGCCGCTGGATAGAGCCCGCCTCACTCCTGCCGATTCTGCGCAACGCCCAACAGTCCGATGGAACCTCGTTCGGTTGGATTCACCTTCTGATCGCGGCGTCGGCAATCCTGATTCTGCTCGGGCTGCATCGGCTATTCCAGCGCTTCGGCGTGGACCGCTGGCTTCGTTTTTTCATGTTCTTCGCCTTCATAAGCGGCCTGGTTGCGCTCACCCGCTTTTGGACCGGGTTCAATCTCTTGCCACAAGGACATCGCTGGCAGTTGGAAATGGAGATGGCGATCATCGGAGCGATTGTTCTGCTGGCACGGCCGGTCCTCGCGCGGCTCCCCTTTCGGGTCAGGATTGTGCTGCTGGCCCTGCTTGCATTGGGCGCTCTGCTCCAAGTACGCAACTATTACCGCTATGCGCAAAGCATCACGCACGAGGTGTCCCCTCAAGACACCATCGAATATCGAGCTTCCAAATGGATCGAGGCAAATTTCAACCAAGCCCGCGTTTTTGTTCCTGGCAGTGTCTCTCTCTGGTTGGACGCCTTTACCGATGTGCCCCAAGTAGGCGGGTGCTGTGATCCCAGCGTGCCCAGCTTCTCGCATCGCCTGGCTCTCTACACGATTTACACGGGCGAGAACGCGGGCGATCGTTACATCCCCGCGGTGCTGCTCTGGCTCCAGGCCTACGGCGCGCAAGCCATCCTGATCACCGGGCCCAACAGCAGCGAATTTTTCAAGCCCTACGCTCGTCCCGATGCGTTCCGCAACGCGCTGCCCGAACTCTGGCGTGACGGCGACAACGTCATCTACAAAGTTCCATCCCCGTCGCCATCTTTGGCGCACGTCCTGGATCGCTCTGAACTCGTGCACCGGCAACCGGCGAACGGGTTGGACACGGCGGGGTTGGCGGTCTATGTCGCGGGCTTGGAACGCGCCGGATCGCAGGCTGAATTCCAATGGATCAATCCTCACCAGGCGCGGGTGCGCGCTCAAGTGGCCAAGGGCCAGATCGTTTCTGTCCAGATCTCTTACGATCCCGGATGGCGCGCGACAATCTCGGGAATCGCTCAGCCAATTCGCGGTGACGCGCTGGGGCTCATGCAGATTCAACCGGCTTGCACCGGTTCTTGCGACATCGATCTGGTTTTCGATCCGGGCCGGCATTTGGCCAACTGGGCGCAAATGCTGGGACTGATTCTTGCTGTCGTCTGGCCTTTCCTGTTTAACCGCGCACAAGCTCGACGCGCCGCGGCGGAGAGACCGAGCCGGCCGAGGCCACATTGACGGTCGCGATCCCGGCCGGGAATCCGGACGGAATCAGAGCGTTTATCTGCACTAAACCTTTTGCATCCGGGCCGCCTATATAGACAACCGGAATGTCGAAGCCATCCAGACGCACGCAGACATCTTGCTTGCCGCGGCCGCCGAGGCCGCGCGCCCACAGCGTGATCGATGCGTCAGAACCCATACGCACCAGGTTGCGTTCCCACGTCCTTCCATCGCTTGCGTCGTGAATCTCAAGTCCTGGATCGCCGCGGGCAACGGTGCGTTCGCGGCGCTGCTGATGGTCCACATCCAGAGCCAGCAGGACGGTGTTGCTCCAGGCGCTGTCGCGCACGCGCAGCCTGGCGGGCTGCCAGCCGGGCTCTAAGCCGGGCGGAAGCTTGAACACCACCTCCCACCCGTCCGGCCCAGCGCTTGCGACCTTGAGCGGACGGGAACCATAGCCGCCGGTTTCCGGAAATACGTCGTCCGCCGTCAAGCCGGGCGCCGCCGTGGAAAACCACGCTGAAACATACTCGTCTTTGGAAGCGGAGAAGCCAAGATCCAGCGTGGCTGTGTTCGCGACACTGGCGATGTACGGCGCCGGGGCCGCTCCCGCCGCGCTATCCCATTTGCGAAAGCAACTGACGTGCGCCCGATCGTCCAGCATGCCCTCGAAGCGTACTCGTGCAAAACCGGCGCTCCGGCACATCGCCATCACACAGGCCACGTTCGGCCCCACCCAATTGTCGAACTGCCCGCCCAATTCGTTGGTCTCGTAAAACTCCATCAGGGGCACTGCGCCGGGATCGAAGCCGTCGTGCATCACCTGCGACTCCACACACACCAGATCGCGGCTCAGCGCGCACACACGCTCCAGCGCCAGCAGCGGATGCTTCAAGTGATACAGAACGCCCAGAAACAAAACAATGTCGAAAGTGCCCATATCCGCTGGGCGCAGATCGCAGACCTCGGCCACGCGGTATTCGATCTTGGAGCCTAGCCACTCCCGAGCCTGCAGCAGTTTTTCGTTGTAGGTCGCGTCCACGGCCACCACCGAGGCGCCGCGCTTCTCCATTTCGAAGCTGAACCAGCCATCCCAGGCGCCGATATCCAGTACACGCTTTCCACGCAGGTCGTCGGGAATGGGAAACTGGCGCAACCGCAGGCGCTGGTGCTCCAGGCTCTGGTGTCCCTGGATGACCTCGCCGTTGGGCAACTCGATGCTGTGGTACCACCCCAGGCGGCGGAATCTTTCGATCTGTTCTTGCGTCTCAGCGGTATGGCCAGCGTCGCGCGCTTTCATGCCGGTAGTTTTTGCGTTTCTACGCCGGCTCGCAGATTGGCGACGCCCGCTGTATAGCGCGAGTCCGTCACCACGAAAGCCACCGCGTTGTCGATCCAATCGTGCGCGGTGCCGTCGGGATCGTGGGAAGCCGCCGTCAACGTGTATTCACCCGGGCACAAATCGCAGCGGAAACGGAATACGGCCTCGATGCTCTCGCCTGGCGCGAATCTGCCGGTCTTGCGTTTCTCCAGCTCCGTGTTCGTTCCATAGACGTTCAAACCGATTCTGGTCCGGATCATGATTCCGATCACGGGCTCTTCCACCACCTCGCGATAGCGCACTCGCACCCGCACCGCCACCGTTTCGCCGCTGCGCCAGACTACGCTTGGCTGCCCGCCTTCGCCTAGCGTTTCGAGCGATTGAATTTCAGCGCGCCCGTCGCCACGGCGCAGGGCCAAGCGCATCGGACTGGAATGCGTCTCGCCCCAGGCTCGAAACTGCTGTGCAATGCGTTCCTGGTAAGCATCCAATACTTCGCCGGGATCGCCGCGCCCGGCCAGCGTTCCCTGTTCCAGCCACCACACCTCATCGCACAACCTTCGGAGCAGATCCGCTTGATGCGAAACAATGAGCACGGTCGCGCCATGGCTGCGCAAACGGTCGACCATGACCAGCCATTTCTCGCGCTCCAAGGCGTCCAGCTGGGCCATAGTTTGATCCAGCGCCAGCAGGTCGATGCTGGTTGCCGCAAAAGCGCCACACGGTCCCAGGTAGATACGCGAACCTTCGAATATCACCGAGCCTGCCACCGGTTTTTCCAGTCCGGCGGCTAGCCGCAGCAGTGACGTTTTTCCCGAACCGTGCTGCCCGATCACGCCAATGACCGCGCCGTTAGGAGCTGATACGGTCAGGTTGCGCAGCGGAGGGAAATCGACGCCGCGAAATTCAATTGCCATGCTAGATAGAATAACGCTTGGTCCTGGCATTTCTGGTTGCGCTCTCCGTCCCTGCGACGGGTACCTTCCGTCTGCCTTCGGGAACCACCGAGGTTTCTTCCGAACTGCGGCTCCCAGCTGGCGCGCACGATCTCACCGTAATCGGAGGTGAGCGATCCTTGTTGCGCGCGGCCGCAAATTTTCGCGGGCGGGCAATTATCAGTTGCACCGGCTGCCGCTCGATCAAGTTCTCCAACTTCTCCATGGACGGCAACCGCGCCGCGCTCGAAAAACCCATGCCCATTCCGTCCGGCGACAAGTCCTTCGCCGGCGTGTTTCCGAACAACGGCATCCTGGTGGAGGACACTACCGGCCTCGAAGTAGATCACGTGGATTTTGCGAACATTGCGAGCTTCGCCATCCTGGTGAACCGCTCCCGCGACGTCCTGCTCGATCACCTGCACGTTGAAAACAGCGGCTCGCTCAACGCGCGGCACCGCAACAATACCACCGGCGGCATCCTGCTCGAAGAAGGCACCGATTCCTTTACGGTCGCGGATTCGGTGTTCGAAAACATCCGCGGAAATGCCATTTGGACGCATTCCCGTTACGAATCGCCACGCAATCGTGACGGCAAAATCGCAAACAATGAATTTTCCGACATCGGCCGCGACGCCATCCAGGTCGGCCACGCGGTGAACGTAGAAGTTAACGGCAACCACGGACGGCGCATCGGATTTCCCAGCGCCATTGTCGACTTGGAAGGCCTGGGGACGCCAGTGGGGATCGACAGCGCGGGCAACGTCGAGCAGTCCATCTACGAGCACAATCAGTTTGAAGAAATCGATGGAAAATGCATCGACCTGGATGGTTTTCACGATGGCGCGGTGCGGGCCAATACCTGCGTCAACCACGGGCCCCCGGAGGAGTACCCGTATGGAAACTTCGGCATCGCCATGAACAACGCCAACATCGACATGCAATCGCGCAACATCGTTATCGAAGACAACCGGCTGGAAGGAATGAAATTCGGCGGGATCTTCGCGCTGGGCCAGGGGCACACCATCCGCAACAACCGCATGCTGCATCTCAATACGGCCCACTGCAATGAAACGCACGCCAAGTTCGGCTGCATCGCCATCCTCGATGAGCCTGGATTTCTTCGCAGCGGCATCTATCTCGCCCGGCGCGGAGAACGGCCCGGCCCGGCTCACGGGATCGTGATCGAGAACAACGTCATCAGCGGCTACAAAATGGCCGAGCACTGCATCGAGGCCGCGCCATCGGTAAAGCTCTCGGATCAGGTCATCAAGAACAACCGGTGCGTGGATGAGTGAGCCCGACCGCGCAGTAACTGAGCGCATGCGCTCGGAGTGGAACGAGCGGGCGCGGGAAGACGCCCGTTTCTACGTAGCCTTCGGAGCGCGCGATCAGGATGAAGCGGGCTTCGCCGCCACGGTGGCGGACGTGTTGCCTAGCCTGGAGCAAGAGCTGAAACGCCTTCCGCAGTACGCCGCGGCGCACTCCTGGCGAGCGCTCGAAATCGGCTGCGGCCCCGCGCGGCTGCTGAAACCATTCAGCCGTCACTTCGCCGAGATTCATGGCGTGGACGTGTCGGACGAGATGATCCGCCTGGCGCGCGAGCGTCTGAAAGACATTCCTCAGGCCCACGTGCACTCGACCGATGGCGCCAGCCTGTCGATTTTTCCCGATGAGTATTTCGACTTCATCTATTCCTACGCCGTTTTTCAGCACATCCCCAGCCGCGAGGTGGTGTTCGAGTACATGCGCGAAACGGAGCGGGTGCTGAAACCGGGCGGAGTTTTTCGCGGTCAATTCAACGGGCTGCCACACTCCGCCATTCCCGACACCTGGGCCGGCGTGGTCTTTTCAGCCGACGACATCCGCAACTTCACGCGCGAAAACGGACTGCAGTTGTTGGCTCTGGAGGGAATCCAAACGCAATACATGTGGACCACCTGGCGCAAATTTGTCCCCGGTCCCGCTCTGCCTGCGCCGTTGATCAAAGGCATCACCAACGCGCATTCCTACGAACCGGTTGCACCCAAACGCGAGCGCCACGCGGCCATTTCCATCTGGGTGGCGAATCTGCCCGAAGAATGCGACCTGAACAACCTGGACGTCCTGGTGGAAGGCGTGCCCGCGGATCCTTTCTATGTCGGCTGGCCGATCGCCGAGGGCGTAAGACAAGTGAACGCGTGGCTGCCTGAAGGCGTCCGCACCGGATTGCTCCCGGTCGAAATCCGGATGAACGGCCGGCCGATCTGCGCACCTGGCACGGTTCGCATCATTCCCGCCGGGCCGATGGTTCCGCGCATCATCTCCGTCACCGACGGTGTCAATCTGGTGGAGAAAAACGCCTCGACCAGCGGCCTGGTAAAGATCCGGCTGGAAGAAGTCAGCTGGCCCGAATCGCTCAGCGCCACCATCGACGGTCAACCCGTCGCCTGGCTCGAGATCAAGTGCGTCGATCCTCGCGCGCCACGCCACGAAGTGAACCTCGGCTTGCCGGAAGGCCTCGCCCCCGGCCGCCATCTGCTCGAAGTCCGCACAGGGCGCTGGCAACTACCAGCCGAAATCGAGTTTCGACCGAGTAGATCGTAACCTGCTGCACCGTATATAGATAAAATCCTTGACGCCCTACTACATATTGGGGCATGATTACAGACAGCCGCAAAAAGTCCAACGTAAAGCCACAGTCGGCCAGAGGAGATAAAATGGGAGTAGCAGGCGTAGCATTGGCGAAAATTCCAGAAGGCCAAACCAAGAAGGCCCTTTCCGTCACCGAAAGGAGAGGTGTTGCTTTCGAGCGGTACTTTACCGGAAAGCTCGATCCCGGCAAGACGCCTTACGACGAGATTGTCTGGGAATTGCGCACCGCCGCTATCGCCAACGACAAGGGCGCCATCATCTTCGAACAGAACGACGTGGAGGTTCCGGCCAGCTGGTCGCAGACCGCGACCAACATCGTGGTCAGCAAATATTTCCACGGACGCATGGGCTCGCCCGAGCGCGAATCGAGCGTCCGCCAATTGGTGCATCGGGTCGTCGATACTATCGCCGATTGGGGTAAGTCCGGCCACTATTTCAAGTCCGACCAAGACGCTGAAAATTTCCGCGGCGAGCTGGCCCACTTGATGCTAACGCAGAAAGCCTGCTTCAATTCGCCGGTTTGGTTCAACGTGGGCGTCAACAATGAAGCGCGCGGCTATGGCTATTACTACGACGAAATGAACGGCCAGGTAGTCAAGCTCAAGAAGGGCGAGTCGCGCCCGCAGTGCTCGGCCTGCTTCATCAATTCCGTCAAGGATTCGCTCGAATCGATCCTGGAACTCGCCAAGACCGAAGGCATGCTGTTCAAGTGGGGATCGGGGACGGGCACAAATCTTTCGCCGTTGCGCGAGGAAAATGCTGTGCTGGCCGGAGGCGGTTGTGCTTCCGGCCCGCTCAGCTTCATGAAGGGCTTCGACGCGTTTGCCGGCGTGATCAAATCCGGAGGGAAAACGCGGCGCGCAGCCAAGATGGTGATCCTTAATATCGATCACCCCGACGTCGAATCGTTCATCTGGTGCAAAGCCAAGGAAGAGAAGAAAGCGCACACGCTGATCGATGCGGGTTACGACTCGGCGCTGGATGGCGAGGCGTATGGCTCGGTGTTCTTCCAGAACGCCAACAATTCCGTGCGCGTCACGGACCAGTTCATGGAAGCGGTCACGAACGACGGTGACTGGTGGACGCGTTCGGTCTCCGAAGGCCAGCCCAAGAAGCGCTACAGCGCCAAGAACCTGCTGCGCCAGATCGCCGAAGCTACGCACCAGTGCGGCGATCCGGGCATGCAGTTCGACACCACCATCAATCGCTGGCACACCTCGAAGACCACCGCCCGGATCAACGCGTCGAATCCGTGCTCGGAATACATGTTCCTGGACGACTCGGCCTGCAACCTGGCGTCGCTCAACCTGATGAAGTTCGTCGGCCCGGGCGGCGAGTTCGACGTCGAAGCCTTCCGCCATGCCTGCGACACGGTGATTCTGGCGCAGGAAATTATCGTCGACAACGCGAGTTACCCCACCGAGAAGATCGCGCGCAACTCGCGCGACTTCCGCCCGCTGGGCCTCGGGTTCGCCAACCTGGGCGCGCTGCTGATGTCCATGGGCATCCCCTACGATAGCCCGCAAGGCCGCGATTGGGCCGGCGCCATCACCGCTGTCATGTGCGGCCAGGGATATCTCACCAGCGCGCGCATCGCCGAGGGTGTGGGCGCGTTTCCGGGCTACGCCGAGAATGAAGAATCGTTCCTGGATGTGATCCTGATGCACGGTAAAGCGGTGGCTGGGATCGACAGCAAGCGCGTTCCGGAGGATCTCTACCAAGCCGCCGAAGAATGCTGGCGCGACGCGTATCAGCTGGGCGAGCGCGTGGGTTTCCGCAACGCGCAGACCACCGTCATCGCGCCCACAGGCACCATCGGTTTCATGATGGATTGCGACACGACGGGGATCGAGCCGGACCTGGCGCTGGTGAAGTACAAGAAGCTGGTCGGCGGCGGGATCATCAAGATCGTCAACAATACCGTGCCGCAGGCGCTGATCAAGCTGGGCTACACGCCCGAGCAGGTGGAGTTGATCGTCACGCACATCGATGCTACCGGAACCATCGAAGGCGCACCCGGCCTCAAAGAAGAGCATCTGGCGGTGTTCGATTGCAGCTTCCGCCCGCAGAATGGCAAGCGTTCCATCCATTACATGGGACATGTCCGCATGATGGCCGCGGTGCAGCCGTTCATCTCCGGCGCGATTTCGAAGACCATCAACATGCCTGAAGAATCCACGGTGGAAGACATCATGGATGCCTACATGGAGAGCTGGCGTCTGGGTTTGAAAGCGGTGGCAATTTATCGCGACAATTCCAAGCGCGCGCAGCCGCTCAGCTCCGGCACGGGCAAGGGCGAGAAGAAAGCCAGTACCACCGCTGTCGTGGCGCCGGTGACCGAGAAGATCGTCTACCGGCCGGTGCGCCACAAGCTGCCCGACGAGCGGCAATCGGTGACGCACAAGTTTTCGATCGGCGGTCACGAAGGCTACATCACGGTGGGGCTGTACGAAGACGGAACGCCCGGCGAAGTTTTCATTTCGATGGCCAAGGAAGGCTCGACCATCAGCGGCCTGATGGACAGCTTCGCCACCAGCATCAGCTACGCGCTGCAATACGGCGTACCGCTGAAGTTCTTCGTGGACAAATTCAGCCACGTGCGCTTCGAGCCGAGCGGCTGGACCGGCAACCCGCAGGTGCCGTACGCGAAGTCCATCATGGATTATATTTTCCGCTGGATGGGCGCAAAGTTTCTGGGCCCTGAGTACGCGGTGACGGAGGCAGGCAACGCCCCGGTGCTGCGCCCGACCGAGCCCGAGCCGCAGCAAGCGCTCCCGTTCAGTCCGGCGGTGAGCGACGCCCCGATGTGTTCGGAATGCGGCGGCTTGATGACGCGCAACGGAAGCTGCTACAAGTGCGAAAACTGCGGCGGCACCAGCGGGTGCAGCTAGTCCGAGGCGCTGCGAGGAGACGGTTCCATGTGGCTAAAAGAGAAACAGTTCAGAATCAGACTTGGTGGCAACACATACGTCGATGTTCCCGACCTCGTCGTGTACAAAGGGAAGACCTTATTCACGCTTAAGCGCCATGACGGTAATGGCGAGCTAGGAATCTACTTCGAAATTTACAATTCCTCCGGGCAGCACGTTGCGAGTGTGAAGCGAAATCAAATTTATCGGCCGGATCGGCAAAAGGAGTCATATCGCGTTGACGGTTCGGCCGAAGAGTGCTCGCTTGCGGACATGGATACCGGCGACACTTTATGCCGCGTTCGCCGAATTCGCGGGATACAAGCCTCACCGATAGAACTCGAAGTGTGGGTTCATCTGTATACTCCGGATGGTTTCCTCTTTGATGCGACACCCACATCAACTAACCTGCGTGGTCTCGTTATGACCGGGAATGTTTTTGTGAACTGCCCAACCGGTATCACTATTACCGAGCAAAGGGTCGGCATCGGATAAAGCGGCGCTACCAATGTGTTCCGAATGCGGCGGCTTCATGGCGCGCAACGGAAGCTGGTACAAGTACGAGAGCTGCGGCGGGACCAGAGGGTGTAGCTAGTCTGACCCGCGAACGACGTTGGGTAGGCGAGGTGGTACACTTCCCGCATTGCGGCGCTCCGATCGGCCACCTTTTTGGCTTGGCCGATTGCGAGACAATAGCAACGTGGGAAACACGATCACCCGCGATGCTGAGGTCATGCATGGCACGCCTGTGTTCTGCGGAACTCGGGTCCCTGTCCAAACGCTCTTCGACTATCTTGAAGGCGGCAAGACATTAGAAGATTTCCTGACCGGCTTTCCCACGGTTTCGCGTGAGCTGGCGATCGAGGCGCTGGAGGAGGCCAAACAGCTCTTGCTCACGGCGACCAATGCAGGCCAGAACTTCCGCGACCTCGCGGAACGTTTCCGCAGTGCAACCGATCCGAAAGAGATCGAGCGCTTAGGAGAGCAGTTGGGGCGCGTTGTGTTCGGCGGCTAGCAGATTGCAGCAGTATGATTGAGTCATGAGTGCCCGAACGCTGCTGACTTTCGAGCAATTCGAGCAGCTCCACGACGATGGGCTGAAGCACGAACTCCTCTCGGGAGAGCACATCGTCTTGCCGCCACCCAAAACGCGCCACACCTGCATACAAGAAAACCTAATCGATGCCCTGCGCCCTTACGTAAAAGAACGCAGCCTCGGCCGGGTCCACATGGAGGCTGGGTTCAAACTTTCGTCAGACACTTGGCTGCAACCGGATGTCAGCTTCGTGAGAAACTCGCAAATTAAGAAGTCCGATCCAGACGAGTACTATGACGGGGCACCCGCCATTGCTGTTGAAGTTGCCTCTGAATCCAACACCGCCGCGCAGCTGGACCGCAAGATGGAGCAGTATTTTGCGCACGGCTCCGAAGAAGTCTGGGTCGTTTATCCGGAAACGCGGAAAATCCGCATGCATTTTCCCGACGGCAGCAGCAGAACAGCAAGCGACGAGCTCAAATCCGACGTCTTCCCCGGCTGGTCCGCCCCGCTCGCTGGGGTATTCGAAGACTAATTGTTCCCGACCTTCTTCGGCGCCTTGGCCGACAGCATCAACTTGATCAGATCCTCGGTCACCTGCGGCTCCAGGCCCTCGGTGTGTCCTTTGCCCATTCGCACCACGTCGGCCACCACGCGGCCGTCTTTGCAATGCGGATATTCGAACACCTCGGCCGTCCCTCCCCTGGGCAAGCGGCCCCACGCATCCGATCCCGGATTCTGCCGCGTCCCGTCGTAAACATAGCCGGCCTTGGCGTCCACAATGTCCTGCATGCGAACCCGAGCGCCGCAGCCCAGCTTTTCGGCCCACGGGGAGGCGTCCGGGATCGGTTTATCTCCGAGTTCGTGCTCGCCGGTTTCGAAGATGAATGAGAACTCGGCCTCCGGAGGCTGGCGCAACGCCGCCATCGCAGCACTAAATCCTGGAGGGGGACCCGCGGCGCCACCGGATCTCGCCCCCGCGAAGAAGCTCGATGGAATCGGCGGCGTCGGACCCAACCTTCCGCCCGACAGGCTCAGCCACCCATCCACGCGTTGGGCGAAGAAATCCGTACGCAGCAGCCGGTTTGATGTCATGCCGCCTTGCGAATGTCCGACCAGCCAGAACGCCTTTATGTTTTTCGCGCCCAACTCGGCGTACACCAGGTTCACGATGTTCTGAAGATACGCGTCATCGGTCTCCCCGTTCCAGACATGCGTGGGT
>DATJWJ010000003.1:0-23311 GCA_035501355.1 Bryobacteraceae bacterium
CTCAACGAACCCGGCGGGCTGACGCCGCTGCTGACGTTGGAGAACGGATTTCCAGCCACCAGCTCGACGGGCTTCCCGAGTTACTATGGCGTCGACAAAAACGCACCCACGCCATACGCCCAGCAATGGTCCGCCAGCCTGCAGCACGAAGCGCCGGGACGCGTGCTGGTGGAACTTGCGTACGTGGGGACTAAAGGCACCGATCTTACGCTGTTTCGCCGCTTCAACACGCCCGCGCACGTCGAAACCGGACAAGATCTGCCGCCGCGCCCGGGCGACCTGCAATCCTTGCGGACGTTTCCCGATCTCGGAACTCTTTATCAGATCCAACACATCGGGAACTCCATCTTTCATTCGTTTCAGGTCAAGGCCGAGAAGCGCTTCACTGGGCGTGTATCGTTTCTCGGCAGCTTTGTCTGGGGCAAGTCGATCGACGACGCCGACACCGAGATTCCAGGCAGTTTCGAGAGCTTCGGCGCGCAAGATGAAAGAAATCTGCGCCTGGAGCGCGGGCTTTCATTCTTCGACGTGCGCCGCCGCCTGAGCGGGGGTTTTGTTTATTCCATTCCCAATGCTCCGGCGCTCAGACCGCTGCTAAAAGACTGGCAGCTCACCGGCGCTCTGACTTTCCAGGACGGCACGCCATTGAATCCGGTATATTTTTCGACGGACTTTGCCAATTCGGGAACGCCCAACCGGCCCAATGTCGTGCCCGGGGTCTCGGTCAATCTTCCAGCCAGCCAGCGCAACGCGGATCACTTTTTCAATGCCAATGCGTTCTCCGCTCCTGCACCTTTTACCTTCGGCAACGCCGGCCGCGACATTTTGCCCGGGCCGGGAAACGCTGTAGTCGATACGGCGCTGCATCGCCAATTTTTCATCCAGGAAGGCAAGACCATCCAGTTTCGGGCCGAGGTCTTCAATCTTCTCAACCATCCCAACATCGGCATCCCTGGCCCTTATCCTGACTTCGGCCCGTTCTTCGGCAAGGCGTTCTCGGCGGGCGAACCACGGCGAATGCAATTTGCCTTGAGATTCGATTTCTGAGTTTCGATCAGTTCAACATCCCGGCCCACGCGCGCGCTGTCCTGGGAGCGCTCCAGTTCGGTTCGCCGCAACCGGAATTGCTCGCGGCGATGAGCGACCAAGACTGGAAGGCAGCGCTCAACTGGTGCGATCGCACGCGGCTCACGCTGCCGCTGGGCCTGACCAATCGCGGGCATCTGCCGGATTGGGTGCGGTTGCGCATTTCAAGCGACCTCGACAAAACCGCCCAGCGGTGGCAGCACCTGAAGGCCGCCTACCGTGAGGCCGCTGGTGAATTTGAAGCCGCGGGGCTGGAGTGCGCCGTAATGAAGGGGTTCAGCCATTGGCCTCGCTTTGTCGATGACGTCCGCCATCGCTGGCAAGGCGATCTGGATCTGTTCTTCACCGAATCGCAGGTTCGTCCGGCTTTTCAAACAGCGCTCGGCTTAGGCTACGTACCCATCGTCGAGGATGATCCCCATCCGATGAATCATCTGCCCACGTTGATTCGCAAAACGGGCTGGGTCTGGCGCGGCGATTACTTCGATCCGGCTGCGCTGATGCCGCTGGAGCTGCATTTTGCGGTGTGGGATCGGGAAACCGAGCGCTTCGGTCCCATGGGCCTGGAACAGTTTTGGGAGCGGCGCCAGCCGAGATGCATCGACGATTTGCGGTTCACCGCCTTCCATCCGGCCGATGAGGTTGCCGTCGCGTCGTTGCACCTGCTGCGCCATCTTCTTCGGGGCAGTTCGCGCCCCTCGCATGTCTACGAAATTGCTTGGATGCTGGACCACGGCGCGAACTGCGATGCCTTTTGGAGATGCTGGCGCCTGTTGCACCACCCATCGCTCCGGCGTCTGGAAGCGATCTGTTTTGCACTCGCGCAGCGCTGGTTCGATTGCCGGATGCCGGATGAGGCGCGCGACGAGATTGCACTTCTGCCTGCGGAGGTGAACCGCTGGTTGGATATTTATTCCGGCTCGCCGTTGTCGGGCTTCTTCAGTCCCAATAAAGACGAATTGTGGCTGCATTGGAGTCTCCTGGATTCCAAGCGCGCGCGTCTTCAGGTGTTGCGCCGCCGATTGTTTCCGCAAAGTTTGCCGCCGCCGGCCGATGCGGTAGCGATTTCCAAGGAGCAGATCACCAGGCGCGTTCGCTGGCGCGCACGCTGGAAGTACGCGGCCTACGCAGCGGCGCGCTGCCGGCATCATCTGCGCGCTTTGCTTCCGACAGCCCGCGGCGCCATACACTGGTTCGGATGGAGCGCCGGACTCGGATCGCAATACTGGCGCTTCTTCTTCGCCGAAGGCTTCTTTGACTTCGGCATGTTCATATTCGTCTTCCTCTATAACCTGTACCTGCTCCAGTTAGGCTTTCGCGAAGACTTCATCGGGCGCGTGTCCGGAATCATGACCGCTGGAAGCATTGCCGGCACATTATTAGCGGCGGTTGCACTGCGTCGTTTTGGATTGCGCGGAACAATCCAGGCCGCGTTCGGTCTGACGGCCTTGGTTTCGGCCGCGCGAGCCTACTCGATTCGCGCGCCGGCGCTGCTCGGCCTGGCAGCCGTGGCAGGAGTGACGACAGCGGCGTGGCCGGTGGCTTGGGCGCCGGCCATCGCTCAGTTAACAACCGCTAAAAACCGGGCACGCGGTTTCAGCCTGATCTCCTCGGCCGGAATTGCGATCGGTGTGCTGGGAGCCCAGGCTGCCGGACATTTGCCGGGATGGTTAGCGCGCTTGCATTGGGCGTCTTCGAGCGTGCAGTCTTACCGCGAGTCGCTGCTGGCCGGCTGCGTGATGGTGTTGCTTGCCATGCTGGCGCTGGCACGTGTGAATTTGGGCAGCGGACAGCCGGCCGAGCGAAAATTCCGCTGGCCGAGTCCGTTGGTCTTGCGTTTCCTTGCGGCCATGCTCGTTTGGAACCTGGGCACCGGCGCGTTCAATCCGTTCTCCAACGTTTTTTTCGCCCGGCACGTCCACCTGCCGATCGAGCAGATCGGCTATGTGGTTTCGGTGTCGCAGATCGCGCAGATTGCAGTGATCCTGGCTTCGCCTCTGGTGTTCCGGCGGTTCGGCTTGGTTCGCGGAATTGCTGGAATGCAAGCTGCCACTGGGCTCACGCTGGCGGGCTTGGCGGCAGCCTCGGGCCCGGTTTGGGCGGCAGCGGGCTACGTCGCTTACATGATGGCGCAGTACATGAGCGAGCCTGGCATGTTTACATTTCTCATGGAAGCGGCGCCGGCCGGGGAGCGCGCCAGTGCGTCGGCGCTCAACTTTCTGGTGTCCTTCGCTGGACAGGCGCTGGCGGCCGCGCTGGCCGGACAGATGCTGGCTCGGTTCGGGTATCCGCCCGTTCTTCTCGCCGCGGGGCTTATTTGTGGAGCAGCCGCGCTTCTGTTTCGCTTTGTGCTCGGCGATCTGAAGCCAGCCGATCCATTAGCTCTGTGATGCGTTGTTGGTAGGTCGCGACGTTGTACTGCGTCTCCCAGGCGCGGCGCGCGTTGGACGCGATTCGATGTAAGTTCTGAGGGTCGGCTTGCGAGATCTCACGGATGCATCGTGCCAGAGCTTCGGCTGTACCGTCCTGAATCAAGAAACCTGTTTCACCATCGACCACCACTTCCGGAATCCCGCCCACGGCGAAAGCGATCACTGGAACACCGGCCGAATACGCTTCCACCACCACTCGTCCCATGCCCTCGATCTTGGAAGGGACCGCCAGCAAATCGAGCTCCGATAACACGGCCTCGATGTCATCGCGCCATCCCAGGAATTCGATGGGCAGGCCGCGCGCCAGTTCCCGGACCTCATTGAAATACGATTCGCCGGCGAAGAGCGGCGATCCGCAGATGACGAACCGCGCGTCGGGCATTTCGGCGTTCAGCAGAGCCGCCGCACGAACGAACTCAGCCTGCCCTTTTTCGCGGCTGATACGCGCGATCACGCCGATCCGCCACCTCCCGTCGCGCGGGACCTCGCGCTGTCGAAACGGGACTTCGCGGACGCCGTTTGGGATTTCGAACTGTTTGTGCCCAGCCACATCATCGCGAAATTGGGCCAGCACGGAATGACTGCATCCCACCACTGCCGCGCGTGTCCGCCGGATGCTCCAGCTGGCCAACTGCCGCGCCAAGGTTTGTTCCACATGGCTGTGCGCGTGAAACAGAACTGGTGCGCGGCTCCGCGAGATCAGCGCCGCGGCGGGCAGCAGGCGCGGGCCATTCACGTAGATCAGATCGAACTGAACGCGATTCGTCAGGCCGCTGAGCAAGCGAACCTGGCGTGCCAGGTCAAAACCGAAGCGGGAGAAATCCGGGATGCGCTTGGTTCCGGATTGATACGGGCCGCAGGGGATCGAGACAACCGTCGCGCCGAGCGATTCCAGCCGACCGATCAGCGGGCCGCCAGGAGGAAGCGCCACCCAGGTCTGCCAGCCCCGCTCGCGCGCCGCAGCCACGGTAGCCAGCAAGCCCTGCTGCGCGCCGCCCATCTGGCTGAATTGATCCAAAAATAAAATGTTCACGCTGCTAGAGCCAGCACGAAGAAGTACACCGGCAGAATGCGCCAGTAGGTTAGCAGATCGGCTGAGAACATTTGCACCACTTGGCCTGACCAGAAGCACAGCATCCAGACGCCGCAAAACGAGCGCAGATCGTCGCCGGTGCGAGCCGCGCGATAGGCGCGCACCAGGATGGCGGCGTTCAAGGCGATCACGGCGGACAAACCCATGATTCCCGTTTCGGCCAGCAGCGTGAGGTAAGTGTTGTCGCCGATGGCGGTGCGTCCGATGAAATCCGAGTAAGGAAGAGTTTTGTAACCAAGGCCCAGCAGCAGATGCCAGGGATGGGAGGCAAGAAAATCCAGCAGAGTCCGCCAGCTTTCGAGACGGCCAGAGAGCACCATATTCGGCGACTCGCTGAAGAACTGGAAGGCAGCCGCAATGCGCTGCCAATAGGCCCAGCTGAAGACCGGAGATGCAACTCGGAGAAGCATAAGACCGCCGGCGAACACACTCGCTCCGATTGCCAGGCGCCGCCAGCGGAAGCGATCGCGGTGAAACCAGAGCAGCACCAGCATCGCGACCGCCAGGTTGATCAGCGAGGCACGCGAATACGACAAAACCAGCGCCGCGCCGAACGCCAATCCGCCGGCCAGTAAGGCCAACAGCGAAAACGGCTGAGCCCGCCGCGGCCGAAATAACGCTACTGCGATCATCACCAGAAAAAATGCGCACAGATTGCCCAGCGTGCTGGCTTCATAGAAAACTCCCTGCGCGCGGCGGAACACTCCTGTCTCGACCCAGATGAACTGCTGCTCGAAGCCCGCGGGGGCAGGAAACTGGAAGTAGAAATCGACGCACGCGAACAGAGCCGAGAGCGATGCAGTAAAGAACAACAGCCGGATCCATCGAAAGCCCTGCGCGGCGTGCATCCGTCCGGGGCCGCTCGTCACGTAGAGAAACAGGTAGGCCGAAATTCCCAGCAGCAGCACGCGCGCCAGACTGGCGGCGGCAATCGACCAGCCGGAGTAAATGAGCGCCAGCGCGACGCTAGCGAGGACGATGGCGACAAACGCTAGGATACTGCCAGTCAGTGAATCGATCTCAAAGCGCCATTCCGAAAGACGCAGCCAGCCGATCAACAGCCCGGCGGCCGCGAACACAAGCGCGATGTGAGGGCCGGAATCGCCGAGTTGGATCGGTAGCGGAGGCAGCAGCAGGGCGGTGACGAAGAACAGCGCCACCCAAGCTCTGGGCGTGCGGAGGATCGGCCAGATTATCGGGGCCGCAATCAGCGGGGCGCACAGCACCGCCTTCGCGCTGAGTCCCGGAGCCAGCGCCACCAGCGCTCCGTAGATTCCTACTGTGAGGCCGGTGAGCACTTCCGCCCGGCCGGGAGCGCGCAGCGCGGCGATCATGCCCGCATCCCGCGAGCCGCCTCAGTTTGGAAACCTGTTCTCCGGCGCCGGTACGCAAACGCTGCGCTGAGATAGACGAGTGAAGCCACCAGCGCCGCCAGAAAAGCGGCCGTGACGTTGAGGGCCGTATTGGGCGAGCTGGGCCGCTCGGGAATAATGCCGGGGTCGATCACGCGCAACTGCTCGGCGTGCGACCCGGCCGTGGCGCGAATCTCCCGAACACGCGCGGAGTCTGATTGATAAGCGGACTGCGCTACTGCCATATCTGCTTGCAGAGCGCCGCGCGCAGCTCCCCGGCGCGCAAGAATGGTGCTCTTGGCCTGAATTTCGCGGGCCAACTCCTCAATCCGTTTTTCCAGCAGAGCCGCGTGCGCCTGCGAAGCCTGAAGCTGCTCGCGGGCGAATTGCCCGCTGGTGTGCTGATATTCAGCGACGTCTGACTGCGCGTCCACCAATTGTTGCCGCAATGTCGCTTGCAACTCGACGGAGGAATCAATCTCGCTCTGCAAGGATGCGATCGGCTGGTTCGCCGTCAGATCCGCCCAGGCCTTTTGATCGTTGTCGAGAAGTTCGCGGGCATCGGCCAGTTGCCGCTCGGCTTGTTCCACGAAGGCATTGTCAGTGGCCTGGCTTTCGCCACGGCTCAGCGCCACGGTCTGCTCGGCGAGAAATTGCGCGACCTTTTGCGCCACTTTGGGATCCGAGAGCGTAACGTTGACCTCCAGGATCTTCGTATCGCGGGGCTTCGAAACCTTAAGAACCCGGCGCTTCAATCCTTCGATGGCCTGTGGATGCGTCTCGTCCTGAAGGTGAAATTGGTGAGCGGCGCGCGCAAACAGGCTATCGCTCAATGCGAAGTTCTCGTAGGTTTTCAGGGATTCGAGATACACCGCGCTGACCGCCGTCCCATAGCGCGCGTCGGCGCCGCCCGGAGGCTCGATCACCACGCTGGCAGTCGCAGTGAAACGCTTCGGGAGCAGCAAGCTCGTCGAAAAAGAAATCAGGAGCGCGGAGCCGCAGGCGATGGCGATTGTCCGCCAGCGCCTGCTCAAGTAATCGATGTACTCGAAAGCGTCAAAGGAATCGTACATACTATTTCTGGCTCTGAACGAGCGTTAGGTTTTCGAATATGCGTTTCATCGTGCCACTGGTTGCTGCGTTGGTGCCGCTCGTAATCGCGCCCGGCTGGCTTTCTCATTTCGATGTTACGCCGAAAGCCGCGATTCTCCTATTCGGCTCGGCGCTAATTCTCTTAAATTCGAGAGTAAATGTACACAATGTTTACAAATTACTGCGCGAGCCCGCGGGACGCTGGCTGGTGGGTCTCTTGGCGGCGGCCTGGTTTTGCTCGGCGGCAGCCACACTGTTGTCGACCCATGGCGCGCTGTCACTCAACGGCAGCAACTGGCGGCGCTTGGGATTGATTCCCGAGGGCGGGCTGTTCGTATCGGTCGTGCTGGCCGCCGCGTGGCTGGCCTCCGAGCCGGCGAATGTGCGGACCTTGCTGCGGGCATGTAGCGCCAGCGGCGGAATAGCGGCCGCCTACGGCATCGCGCAGTACTGCGGGTGGGACCCTCTGCTGCCTGCCAAGGCGTATCACGTTGGTGAAGGTGCATTCCAGATTGTGCGGCCGCCGGGCACGTTGGGCCACGCCGATTATTTCGCGGCCTGGCTGGTGGTGATCGTCTTTCTGGCATTGGGCCTAAACCGGCTGGAGACTGAACGATGGCGCCAATACGCGGCGGTCTGGGTCGCGGCACTCGCAGGCGCGGCGATTATCTTGAGCGGCACTCGCTCGGCCATGCTAGGTCTGCTAGTGGGCGGAATCGTGTTCGCGATGGCAGGTCGCTATCGGATTCGAGCCCGCGGCGTGGTAGCTGGCCTCGCGTGCCTGGCGGCCTTGGCGCTATTTTTCTTCTCGCCGGCCGGTGGGAAGCTGCGAGCGCGCCTGCACTGGTCGCTCGAAGATGCGCGTGGAGGCGCACGCCTGCTGCTCTGGAAGGATTCGCTCGGCATGGCAGCCGCGCGGCCGCTCTCGGGCTTCGGTCCGGAGACGTTTGCTACTGAATTTCCACGCTTCGAGTCAGTGGAACTGGCGCGAGCATTTCCAGACTTCTATCACGAATCGCCCCACAACATGTTTCTGGACGCGCTCACGTCGCGCGGCGCGCTTGGATTCCTGGTGCTGTTGGGGTTCTGCGGCCTGGGGGTTTGGTGCATCCGGCGTGCGATTCGACTCGGGGCTAGCTTGGCGGCGCCGCTCGCCGCCGCTTTGGCAGGGCTTCTGATCGCCCAACAGTTTATGGTGTTCGTTCTAGCGACATCGCTCTATTTTTATCTGGTGATCGCGCTGCTTGCCACTAGCGCTAGCGCGGAGAACAAGCTCGGCGGAGACTCGCCTCAATGTCCCGGTTGGGTGCTCCCGACGTCACTCGTGATAAGCCTCCTTTTTGCCGGCTATGCCGTACGGTTGCTGGTAGCCGACGCCGCTTTGGCCGCCGCGCAACGCGAGATCGCTTCTGGCGATGCCAGCGGCCAAGCGTATCGCATCGCCCTCCGATGGCAACTCAGTGGGGCCGGAGACGATGTCTCCTATTCGCGCGCCATGCAGGAGCTGTCGACGCACGCTCCGATTTTCGCGACACGGCTGGCAGCCCGCCAGCAGGCGATGGAAGCTGGATTCCGCGCGGTAAGCAGCGCTGAGGATCGAGCGAACGCCTGGTACAACCTGGCTGGGTTACTCGCGGGCAACAACGATACGGCCGGAGTGGAACATGCGCTCCGTAATGCCATCGTCTGGGCGCCCAATTGGTTCAAACCGCACTGGGCTTTGGCGCGGGTTCTGGCGTTAACAGGACGGCGCGACGAAGCGCTGGCTGAAGCTCGCTCGGCAGTAGAGCGGGACGGCGGCCACGACGCGCAAGTAACCGAAACCTGGAACGCACTCGAGAAACGGTACCGCGATACGCGCTAGCTTTTCACAAACATTTTACGTGTTCGCCATTGCCGGCCGCGGGCCGTGCGCCCATACTAAGCGCAGGACCAGTGCTATGAAGATTCGCCTGCTGATCGTCTTGACTGCCGCTGCCGGCCTGATGCTCGCGCAAACGCCTGCTATTCGTGACACGCAGGGGATTTTGAATGCGGCGAGTTTTACTACTCCCGTAGCTCCCGGCGCTCTGCTTTCGATTTTTGGGACCAACCTGGCCGCCCGCCTGGCGTCGGCCGATACCATCCCGCTGTCTTCGTCGCTGGCAGGCGTCACCGTTCAGTTTGTGCAGGGAAGTAACACCTATGCCGCGCCACTGCTGTTCGTTTATCAGGGTGATCCCACGCAAAATTCGCCGGCGCAGATCAACGCGCAATTGCCGTGGGAGATTGATCCGAACGGCCCCGCGGTCAGCGTGACGGTCACCTCGAACAATGCCACATCCAATCAGGCTACAGTGCCGGTGGGACCGCTTGGCCCGGGCATTTTTGCGAGCAACGGCTTAGCAATAGCGGTCAACAATTCAGATGGGACTCTGGCTTGGGCGGCCGGAGCGGTGCCCGGCGCGACCACCCATGCCGCCAAAGCCGGGGATGTTCTGGTCATCTACGCCACCGGACTCGGCGCGCTTGACAACTCCATTCCGGATGGGCAAGCCCCCGCGTACCTCGATAATGTGCTCCGCAATACCACAACTGCGCCAACAGTCCTGATTGGAGGAGTGCAGGCGCAACTGATTTACTCGGTACTGAGCCCGCAGTTTGTCGGCGTCAACCAACTGGCCATCACAGTTCCTACCGGTGTCGCTCCTGGCAATAACGTTCCGCTACAAATCCAGGAAGGCGGAGTCACCAGCTCCGCGAGCACCACCATCGCGATAAGCCAGTAGGTTCTCTAAGAGCGAATTTCGTCCAAACCCTACCAGGCGCCGTTTCCCCGAACGATGGCGGGAACGGTGCGCCACAGAATCTGCAGATACATCCTGGCATTGAGCGCGCGGACCATCTCCAAGTCCATGGCGCTGCGCTGGGGAAAGCGGATGGCGCTGCGGCCGTAGACTTGCCACAAACCTGTGATTCCGGGTTTTACGGAAAGCAACTCGCAGGCGCGGACGCCGTAGTGCTTTTCCACCTCGCTGCGGGTCAACGGGCGCGGTCCAACCAGGGACATATCGCCGCGCGCCACGTGCCACAGCTGTGGCAGCTCGTCGATGGAGTGGCGGCGGCAGAAGGCGGCGAACCGGCTCGAGATGCGCGGGTCGGATCCATCCTTGGCATCCTGATCCGGCTCGGCGACGATATATTCGATCCATCTGGCAGAGGCGGGTTCAGGTTGGCCTGGCTTCCACATAGTGCGCAGCTTGAGAGTCCAGAAAGGCTTGGCGTCGCGGCCCACCCGCAGGTGGGCTATAAAGGGTGAGCGGCGCGAAAGCAGGCTGACCACCGCAGCCGATGCTGCGATCACCGGCGTGGCGAGCGCCAGCATAGCAAAACCGGCAGCGCGCTCCGCCGCTTCCGGCATAGAGAATCGCGGCGAGGCCACCGCGGTCTGGGTCAGGATCGGGTTATCGATAGAAGACAAAAAGCGACCTCAAAAACATCACTGATCGCAGTATAAGAGTCAGGGTCTGGTTTCGGAAGTATCCTACAATTTGTTTGCATTCTTTTTACAGCAGCCGAACCGTTTGTTCCGACCGGCGAACGCGTAAGATGGTGTGTTGCGGGAAGCTCCCTTGACGGATTCGGATGGCGCACAGGAACGCGAGCTCGCGTATTACGAAAATCTGTACGGCGGGTTTGGAGTTGAACACTTTGCCAAGCCGGCGGTAGTCGCGTTTCGCGAATATCTCGTCGGCCGGGTCTTGCGCCGAACCGAGGCTGCTTCCAATTGCCGAGTGCTCAGCATCGGCTGCGGGATCGGCGACACGGAGCTGCTGCTGGCTCCCCACGTCGGCCACGTCACCGGCGTCGACTTGTCGCCCACCGCAATTCGAGAAGCAAACCGCGCCGCTAAAACGAAAGGCGTAAAAAATGCCCGGTTCCTGGAAGGCAGTTGGCCGGCTCTCGCTTTGGACGGCGAGTCATTCGACATAGTCCTGGCGATCTTTTTCTTGCATCATCTCCCGGACCCTGTTCTGGATGCGTTTCCCGGCCACCTGTCTCCGTTATTGAGCGAACGCGGACGATTCTATGCTCTGGAGCCGAGCGCACGAAGGCTCTCCGGATTTCTAGGCAAGCTGCTGGTGCCGGGTCTGATGAAGAAGTATCAGACCGATGATGAACGCCAGCTCCTGGCGCGGAGGACAGTTGATCCTTTTCTCCAGGCCGGTTTTCGGGCGGCCACCAGCTGGTTCGATTTCTGCTCCACTCCGCTCGCGGGACTGTTTCCTTCCTGGGCGGCGGGCTACCGGCTGGCGCGGAGTTTGGACGAAGTGCTGACGGCTTGCCCCGGTCTGCGAGCGTTCAGCAGCAATTTCGAATTGATCGCTTACCGCCCGCGCATGGCCGCACCGATCTCTACGTGATTGTCCTCCAGGATGGAGCCCACGGCGCGCTGCAATGCCGCGCGCGCTTTTAGATAAGCGCTTTTCGCCACCACCACGGTCGATTGAGCCTGGGCTAGCAGGCTCTGGTACTGGATGATGAAAAAGCTAGTGGAGGCGCCGACCTCAAACTTGGCTTGCTCGGCCTCCAGCGATTCCTGCTGCAAGGCTTGCGTCTGCAGAGCGGCTTCATAGGATGCGCGGGCGCGCCGCATGGCCACCAGCGCGTCTTCCACTTCCAGTTGCGCTTGCTTGCGGAATTGTTCCAGCCGGATTTGGGTCTGGCGCAATTGAATCTCATCGCGCGCAACGTCGGCTTGAGCCACGCGATTGCGAAGCGGTAGCGTGATGTTCACCCCCGCTCCATAAGTTGGATAGCGCCGCGCGAAAATTTGTTCCAAAGCGCTACCGTAGCCTCCAATCAAGGCAGGGTCGATGGCGGAGGATAGCGGGTTGGTTTGGCCGGCGAGGCCGTTGTTCTGGACGATTCCCACCAGGTCGATCTCGGGCAGCAATTCGTTTCGCGATCCCTCCAGGCTGATTTGCGAATTGTCCACTTGCACGCCCGCCTGCTGCAGATCGGGGCGGTTAGCAAAGGCCTGTGCCAGGAGATCCTGGATGGGCGCCAGTTGGTCCTGAGCAGGCACTTCGATGGTCCCGGTGGGGACGATGTGGGCGTTCAGGATTTCTGGATCGTTTGAAGTCCGGCGCGTAATCACATTTTTCAGCACAGCTTCCTGTTCTTCCAGCAGCCCGCGCGAAGTGATGAGATCCTGGCGAACGGAAAAGACCTGGGCGTTGGCGCGGGTCAGCTCCACCGGCGCCTGGGTGCCTTCGTCTACCTGTGCTTTGGTGTCGGAGTATAGTCTTTCGGCGGAAGCCAGCGTTTCTTCTTTCACCCGAACGTCTTCATATAACGCCACAAGATCGGTGTAGAGGCGCACCACCCCGTACACAGTCGCAATCAGTTGCTGGCGCAGCAGCAAATTGGCGATCTTTCCTTCGTTCTTGGCGATGCGGATGAAACGACGATTAACCGCCAAACCAAACCCGCGCAACAACGGTTGCGTGATGGTAAAGCCGAGATTGGAGGCGACGTAAGGATTGAAGTTGCTCTGAAGAGAATTCAGCGACTGCCTGGAATTGTTGAAGTTGAAATTCAGCTCCGTGCCTGGGCCGAAACCTTGCTGGTAACCGGCGTTGACCATGGTGGTATTGGTGGCCAAGGCCGGCACCCCGGCGGTCAGCAAATTGATTTCGGGCGTGGTCTGATGCGTCCAGTTCGCTTGTGCACCCAGCAACGGATCGAAGAGTGGAATGGCCGGACCGGTAGATAACGGGCTGCCTCCTTGCACCGAGAGATTGTCCTGCGGGCTCGCTAAGGCGCCTAATTCGGACGGGTTGGTCGGAACCGTGCCCACCGCGAAAGTGGATGACGCCACGCTGGTCACCAACGGGCTCGCCGGACCGCCCACGCCCACCGGTACTTCGGCGACGTTGTACAGCAGCCCCCGCAGCAAGCCGCCGCCTTTAGCTCGCAACACCTCCGTATTGGCGGAAGGCAGTGTGTAGCGCTCGATCTCAACGTCCAGATTATTTTGGATGCCCAACTCGACCGCGTCGGAGAGCGACAGATAAATGTTTCCACCGCGCAGCAACTGGTGGAGCAGCGGTGAATTTGAAAGATCCACTGGCGCTAGTTCGGGCGCCAGATAAGGTTTTCTCCAACGCTCAAAGCCAAACAGAGAATCGTCCGCGGCGTCCAGAATGCCCGGGGATTGGAGCAGCAATAGAGACACGAGCAGGATGCTGATTTTTTTCATTGGAACTCTCAAGAAATGGGATGCTGGGTAGCGCCGGGGCGACTTGATATCGTCCATCCCTCAGGCGCTCCCGGGATTGGGAACACGGACGCTCGAAAGCGCGCTGGGCATCAGTGTTTGGCAGGACGTTTGGAATTGCCGGCGCCCGCCGTGGGGACGGGGCTAACCTTGACGCCCTCCTGCACGGAATCGTTCGGATTCACGATGGCGCGCTGGCCCTCCGTCAAACCGGACAGCACCTCGATGCGGTCGCCCAGATCGCGTCCTACAGTCACGTGCTGAAAATGAACGACGTTGTTTCCATCGAGCGCAGCTACCAGCGTGCCCTCGGGCCGCACCACCAATGTATCGGAAGAAATCAGCAGCGGTGGGTCCTTGCGCGGAAGATTCAGATTAACCTCGACGTACATTCCGGGCAGCAGTTTGCCGTCCGGATTGGGAACCTGGACCTCCACCAGCAACGTTCGCGAAGCTGGATCCAAGGCGTTGGCGGTGCGCGTCACGGTACCCCGAAACTTGCGGTCCGGCAGCTCGGAGGTGCTCAGTTCAGCGGTCTGGCCCACACGCACATCCGCGGCGCTGGACTGGGGCACGTTCAAAAAGGTGCGCAGCAGATTGGTCTGCGCGATGCGAAACAGCATGGTGTTGCCGGTATTGACCAGCGCCCCGACATCGATATTGCGCTGCGTGATGACGCCGGCAAAGGGCGCCCGAACTTTCAGAAAATTATGCAGGTCAGAAAGCCGGGCCACATTGGCCTGCGACGCAGCCAGGCTGCCTTCCGCGGCGGCCACGGCGCGGTCTAGCGCGCGCACGTTGGCGGCTTGGGCTTGATACTGCGTTTGATACTGGTCGTTCTCTTGCTTGGAGACCGCGCCACGCTTTACCAAATTCTCCCAGCGCGTGGCGTTGACCTTGGCCAGCGCTTCATTCGCCCGGCCCTGTTCCAGCGCGGCGCGCGATCGCTCCAAGTCGGCTTGCGCCTGTTCGACGGCCGCTTGGGCCTGGCGCACCTGCTGATCGAGATCGGGCGCTTCGATTTCAGCCAGCAACTGGCCGGCTGCCACGCGGTCCCCGATATCGGCGGAACGTTGCAGGATGTAGCCTTCGGCGCGAGCCAGGATGGGAGCTTCCGTAACGGCTTGGATATTGCCAGGAAGCACCAGCATTCCATTGATAGAGCCGCGCTCGGCCACCGCAAAACTCGCTTCCGGCAAGGTTTCCTTCTGAACATCGGCTTCGGCTACTAACTGCAATTCGCGGCGCTGGTGCGGAATGTAGCCGAGCGCGAAGGCCCCGGCGAATACAATCGCGACCAGCAGCAATAGAGCGAAAAGCTTTTTACCGGATGGCCGCACGGGATGTGCCAGCGCGGAATGAGCATCCTTGGCGCGCTTTTGCTCGTCCAACTCGCGCTTCAGCCGCTCGACTTCAGCCCTCAGTTGTTCTTCCGTGTTGGGTACCGTCTCCACCGGATTCGTTTACTCCTTTATCGCTCAATACACCTGAATTTCAGATTCCAGCCATTCGCGCTCTTCGTCTTCAATTTGCCGGTCATGATCCACCGGCGGCTGTTTGCGCAGGTACGTGTAGACGATGGGAACCACGAATAGCGTGGTCACCGTCGCCATCAGCAAACCGCCAATCACGGCGCGGCCCAGGGGTGCGTTTTGTTCGCCGCCCTCGCCCAGGCCGAGCGACATGGGCAACATGCCCAGAATCATGGCCAGCGCGGTCATCAGCACGGGGCGCAAGCGCGTATAACCAGCCGACAGCGCCGCTGCCCTGACGCCCTTGCCTTCCATCCGCTCATCGTTTGCAAACACCACCATTAGAATGCTGTTCGCGGTCGCCACCCCGATGCACATGATCGCGCCCATCAATGACGGGACGCTGAAGGTGGTTTGCGTGGCGAACAACATCCAAAGAATTCCCGCCAACGCACCCGGCAGCGCGGTCAGAATGATGAACGGATCAACCCAGGACTGGAAATTAACCGTCATCAACAGATATACCAAAACGATGGCGGCCAGTAGTCCCAGGCCCAGGCGCTGGAAGGAGGTTTGCATGGTGGCGGCCTGGCCGCGCAACATCAGCGAACTGGACTTGGGGATTTTCGGCTCCATCCGCTGCATAATCTTTTTGACTTCCGAAGCGACGCTTCCCAGGTCGCGGCGGTCCACGTTGGCATAAACATCGAAGACCGGCTGCACGTTGTAGTGATTCACGATTTCATCGGCGGAGTCGTGCTGAATGGTGGCCAAATTCGACAGAAGCTGAGTCTGGTACGGCATCGCTCCAGGATTTCCGTACGCCATGGAAGCCTGATTGGGAGAAATCCCGGTGAAGGAATCGTTGGCCATGGCGGCGCCCGCCGTCGACCCGGCCGTGTTCGTAACCAGGGCGCCGTTCAACGGTGAAATCGGCGTTTGCATCAGCGTGTCCACCGAATTTACTTTGTATTGCGGCGTCTGCACCAGGATCTGATAGTTCACGCCATTTTGCCAATTGAGCCACTGATTGGGTGCTACCTGGCCGCTGCCGCTCAGCGAAATCAGCAGGCTGTTGGCGACGTCGCGCTGCGTCAGACCGATCTGGCCGGCTTTGATCCGATCGACATTGATGCGCAGCTCCGGTGCGTTCACCACTTGATGGAGATGGACGTCGACGGCTCCCGGAATTTGCGCGATCTGCGCCGCCAACTGCTTCGCAATCAAGTAGTTCGGTTTGGAATCCCGGCCTGTCACCTGTACGTCGATCGGCGCCGGCAGCCCGAAGTTCAGGATTTGGTTGGTGATATTGGCCGCTTCGAAGTAAACCTGTTCGTCGGGAAATTTCTGGTTCAGTTGTGTGCGGAGCCGGTCGGTGTAAACGGCCACCGGGCCGTGTTCCGGTTTCAGCGAGATGAGAATGTCACCGTCGCCCGCGCCGATGTTGGGATTGTCGCCGAATCCGATGTTGAAGCCACCCGGCGGGATTCCGATGTTGTCCAGCACGGTATCCAGCTCATTGGCCGGAATCACGCGGCGAATCTCGCTCTCGACGTTGGCGAAGACCACCTCGGTCTGTTCGATGCGCGTGCCGGCGGGAGCACGAACGTGCAGGCGGATTGTGCCGGAATCGACGGTGGGGAAAAAATCGCTCCCGACCAAGTAGACCAAACCGAGGGATCCAAAGGCGAACAGCATGAATCCGCTAAGCACCGGCGCGCGATGATCCAAAGCCCAATCGAGCAGGCCCGTGTAAGCAGCCCGAAGCCGTTCGAAGCGGCGGTTAAACGCGAAGTGAATGCGCCAGATGAGCGGGTGTCCCTCCGCCGTTCCATCCTCGCCGTGCTCGCCGCGGCGGTACATGTCGACCTCTACTTTGAGAAGGTAATGCACCATGGTGGGGATCAGCGTGCGGGAGAGCATGTAAGAGGCGAGCATGGCGAACACCACTGCCAACGCCAGCGGCGTGAACAGATACTTCGCTGCGCCGGTTAGCAGCAATACCGGAACGAACACGATGCAGATAGACAGCGTTGAAACAAAGGCCGGCACTGCGATCTGCTGCGCGCCATCGAGCACCGCCCGCACCAGCGGCTTCTTCATAGCCAGATTGCGATGCGTGTTCTCGATTTCGACGGTCGCGTCGTCCACCAGGATGCCGACCGCCAGGGCCAGGCCGCCCAGCGTCATGACGTTTATGGTCTGTCCCATCAGGTTCAGGATGACCAGCGACGTCAGGATCGACAGCGGAATTGAGATGCAGACGATCAGCGTGCTGCGCCAGCTTCCCAGGAACATCAGGATCATCAATCCCGTCAGGATCGCGGCGCTAATCGATTCCCGAAGGACGCCGTTGATCGAGGCGCGCACGAACAGCGATTGATCGAAGAGCTGCCGGACCTTCAATTCCGGCGGCATCGCAGCGAAAATCTTGGGCAGCGCCGCCTTCACCTGGTTGACGATATCCAGCGTGGAGGCCTGCCCGTTGCGCATCACCGTCAGCAGTGCGCCGCGCGTCCCGTTGGTCCGGACGATATTGGTTTGAACCGAAAAGCCGTCATGCACGGTGGCCACGTCTTTTAGATAAATGGTGGCGCCATTCACGGTCTTGACCGGCAGATTGTTCATCTGCGAGAGGACTTCGGGACTGCTGTTCAAGCGGACCTGATACTCGCGATCGGCGATCTTCACCGTGCCGGCCGGAAGAATCAAACTCTGCAGATTTACGGCGTTGGATACATCCGTGGCGGAGACCTGCTTGGCATACATCTGAGCCGGGTCCAGATCCACCACGATCTGCCGCTGTTTGCCTCCATAAGGGGATGGCACGGCCGCGCCCTGCACGGTGGCTAGCGGAGTACGGATAAAGTTTTGCCCCAGGTCCTGAATTTCCTGCTCGCTGAGCGTCTTGCTTTCCAAGCCCAGTTGCAGCACCGGAACGCTGGAAGCGTCATACTTCAAAACCGATGGCGGGAAAATTCCAGGCGGCATCCCGCGAGTGATGGATTGCGCCATCGCCGTGATCTGAGCCATTGCCATTTCGGCTTTCGCCCTGGGATGGAAGTACACGCGAATCACAGAAACCCCGGTATAGGATTGCGACTCGATGTGTTCAATATCGTTGACCGTCGTGGTCATGGCGCGCTCGAAGATGGTGACCACACGCGCCGCCATTTCATCCGGCGAAATGCCGTTATAGGACCAAACGATACTGATGACGGGGATGTCGATGTAGGGGAAGATATCGATCGCCATGCTCAGGATCGCGGCCACGCCGAGCAGCAGGATGGCCATCGACATGACGACGAAGGTATAGGGGCGCCGAAGCGCAAGTCGGACAATCCACATACAGAGGGGTCAGAATTCTAACTCTTTAAAGGATGACACCGTTTGACTGAAGGTTAGTAGCTCTTTAGGGCTAAGGGCCGAATTTTGGATTGGCACCTAGCCGCTAAATTCATGCATCGACGGGAGTTGATCGCCTGGAACGGGCAAAGTTACAAATGAATAATTCCACGCTGGATTGCGGCTGTAGCGGCTTGGGTTCGATCTTCCACGTGCAGCTTATCCAGGATGTTCTTCACGTGGTTTTTAACGGTGTGCTCGGCGATGCCGAGCGCATATCCGATTTGCTTGTTGCTTTTGCCTTTCACGATGAGGGACAGCACCTCCGTTTCACGGGCGCTCAGATCGGCCGGCAACGAACCGGAGGCTAAGACGGCGCGCACGGCTTGGGTGAGATAGGTCTCGCCGCTGTGGACCGCGCGAATGGCACGGATCAGTTCATCGTGCAGGACATCTTTGGTGAGATAAGCGCGCATTCCGGCTTGCAGCGCGCGGCGGATGTCTTCATCGCCCCCGTAGGTGCTGAGTCCGATGATCCGGGCCTCGGGAAAATCGGCATGGATCGCCGCGGCTGCTTCCACGCCACTGAGCCCCGGCATGCGCATATCCATGAGCGTGACATCGGGGCGAACCTTACGGTACAGTTCCACGGCCTGCGCGCCATTGGCGGCCTCGGCCACCACGGTCATGCCGGGCTGCATGCTGATGATGGTCTTTACGCCCAGGCGCGCGATGAGATGATCTTCGGCGATCAGGATGCGCACCGGAGCTTCGGACGCAGTCACGACAGCGGCACCGTAACTTCGACTTTGGTTCCTTGACCCGGCTGGCTGGCCAGATGCAGCTCGCCTCCCAATCTTTCGGCGCGCTCGCGCATTCCGAGCAGGCCGAAGTGGCCGCCGATCTCCGAGAAGGCTTCGGTCTGCTCGAAACCGTTGCCGTCGTCGGCCACCACCATGCTGAGTCGGCTGGGCTCCAGGTCCAGGCGGATGCGCACTTCCTTGGCGTGGGCGTGCTTCACGGTGTTGGTAACGGCTTCTTGCGCGATGCGAAGCAGGTTCTGCTCCATTTCTTCAGGAAGCCTCCGGCCGTCGCCGGAGACATCCACCTGAACGCGAACCGGCGAGCCGGCGGTCCACTGGCGGGCGGCTTCGGAAAGAGCGGCGGGAAGTTGCTGGCCTTCCAGCGCGGAATCGCGCAGGTCCATCACCGAGCGGCGCGCCTCGGTCAAACTGTGGCGAGCCATTTTGCGCGCAAGTTCAAGATGTTTGCCAGCCAGTTCCTTGTGGTCCTTGAGCGTGAGAGCAACGGCGTCGAGCTGCGATGCGATGCCGACAAAACCCTGGGCCAGGGTGTCGTGAATTTCGCGCGCCAAGCGGGCGCGCTCGTCCAGAACCAGGGCGAAGCGCTGGCGAACCTGCCGCAGCCGAAGCCTGAAAATCCCCCAAATGGCCGCCGCCGCGAGGACCACGCAGAGATAGCGGAACCAGGTGGTCTCATAAAAGTGCGGCAGCAACTGGAAAGCAAACGCTGTTTCGCTAGTAGGTCCGGCGGGAATGCCGGCTCGCACGACGAAGCGGTAGCGGCTGTGGGGGAGGCTGTTGTAGTTGGTGACGCGGCGCGCCACGCCGCTGGTCCAATCGCGGTCCAGCCCCTCCAATCGATACGAGTAGCGCACCTGCTCCGGCGCGCTGAGGTAAATTCCGGTATAGCGGAACTGAATGCGTCCGTCGCCGGGGGCCAGATCGTGGGAGCCATCCAGAGGAATGGGCCGGCCATCCACCTGGACCTCGAGCATGTGAACCAGGGGCGCGGCCAGCCTGAGCGGCTTTTCTTGAGGATTGAGCACCGCCAGTCCGCGGCCGGTGGGGAACCACAGCCTGCCATCCGTGGTGCGAACGCCGCCGCGGCTGCTGGGATACCCGGGCGCGCACTGCGCGCTCCGCAGGCCGTCGGAAACACCATAATTGACGGGCTTGATGGAATGGGTGCGGCCTGCCATCAGTTCGTTCAGATCGCTCTTCTGCACGCGCGAGATGCCGCGCGTCGTGCTGAGCCATAGCCAGCCATTGGGATCGATCTCAATGTGGGCTACGTTGTCGCTGAGCAAGCCGTCCTTGGCCGTAATGGAATAAAACCGATCGCCGCCGCGCATGGCATCGAGTCCGCCGCCGAATGTCCCAATCCAGAGCGTGCCATCGGAGTCCTCGGCCAAGGAACGGATCTGGTCGCTCGAAAGGCCGTCGGCGGTAGTAAAAAGGCGCAGTTGGCCATTCTTGAGACGCCACAAGCCCTTGCCGAACGTCCCGGCCCACAAAGTGCCGTCGCGCGTCTCCTGCAGCGTATCAACGGAGTCGTTTAGTACAGGTCCGCCTGGAATTATGCTTTTCGGTGGGCGCCCAGGCTGTAATTCGATTAGCCCGTTGGCGGAGGCCACTAACAGTTTTCCATCCCGGCTTTCGAGAAAGTCGAGGGCTAAGCGCCGGTTCAATGGATCGCTGACAGCCTGGTTAATGAAGCGGCCATTATGCATGCGGCTGATTCCTTCGCGCGTAGCGAGCAGCAGGTCGCCGTTATGATCCTCGCGAATGGAGAAAATCTCATTGCTCGGCAGGCCGTCGCGAGTGGTATAGACGCGGCCCGGGTTCCCGAATTCGATCAAGCCCCGGTCATGAAAGCCGACCCAGATTCGGCCGCGATGGTCCTGATAAACCGTAGTTGGCTCGTCGCTCGGCAATCCCTCCGGCACGCCGTAGTTGGTGAAGGTTCCGTCGCTGAAGCGATTCAGGCCGCTGTTCATTCCCACCCACAGGTTGCCTTCAGTGTCTTCGTAGATGCACCGCACCCAATCGGCTTCGCGCGAAGCAGCGGCCGGGTTGCTGACGAACCGGTCGCCGTCCAGTCTCGCCAGCCCGCCGTTAGTGCCGGCCCAAAGGTTGCCGTCGCGGTCTTCCCACACGGAGCGGACGAAGCTATCGGGCAGCCCGTCTTTAGTCGTGTAGAGCTTGAGACGGCCGGCGGGAGTCCGTCTCAGGAGCCCGGCGCCGGTGGCCCAAAGATTTCCATGCCGGTCCTCGGTGACCGAGGTGACGATATTGACGCCGAAATCTGATCTGCTGATGACGGGAACGAAGCGTGTTCCCTCGCGCCGCGCGACACCGGCGTAGCCGGCGATATAAAGAGTGCCGTCGCGGCCCGTATAGACCGTACGTAGGGACTCGATGGGAAGCCCATCGCGCGGGCTGTAGTTCGTGAATTTGCCGTTTTCAAACCGGCTCAAGTAGATGCCGGCCACCACCCACAGCACGCCTGCGCGGTCCTCGGTGATGGAGTTGATAGACGTGTCGGCCAGGCCGTCTTTCTTGGTGAAAGTGGTAAACTTCTGGTCCCGATAGTGCGTGAGGCCGCCGGCGGTTCCGATCCACAGGCTGCCGTCGCTCGCCGCCCACAGCGCGTTGATGCTGTCGCTTGGAAGCGAGCCGTTGCCTTTGTTGAAAACGATGAAGTCGTAGCCATCGAATTGAGCGAGCCCCTCATCGGTGCCCACCCACAAATAGCCATCTTTAGTTTGAGTAATGGCGTGGATCGTATCTTGAGGAAGGCCGTGCTCCTCGGTCCAGATGGTGTGGGTGTATTGCGTGAGCGCGCGTTGCGGGTTCAAGGCGAACAGGCAGCTAGTGCCGGCCGCTAAAATCGCAACCCCGGAGAACCACTTGAAACACACTTCTGAGTTTACGGAATTCCGGCCACCGGCGCATTCAAAGGCCCGCGGCGATTGGTGCGCTAGATCTTAGCTGTTCGAACCCATGAGCCCGGCGCTGGTTAGCGTGTTCTCGATGATGCTCAAAGGATTCATCGCTTCGTTCTGGCTCTGGTTGGTCTGAAACGCCGATAAAAGCTGACTGCTGCTCGTATCGCTACTGGAGTCGCTGGCTGCTGCATGGGAATGGTGATGACCACCGCCATGATGATGGTGACCGCCGAGGGCCTTCGCCAGATCCTGCACATTTGGAAGCTGACCGTTCTGGGAGGCGCTGGTAAAGTCGCTGGCAAGCTGGTTCAACTGGTTGGCCGCGTTCGTGTTGCCATCCGACTGCGCGGTTTTGGCGGCGCTCTGCAGATTCGTAGCGATCTGCTGCGTCACCTGCTGGTACTGACTTGGGTTCGATTGCTGAAGCTGTTGCAGCGTGGTCATTATTTGGACGAATGGAGAAAGCTGCCCCTGGTCGGATTGCAGTGCCGATAACGAGGCGTTGATGCTGCTGGTCTGACTGGACGAGACACCCGCGGTCTGGAGGGCCGAGCCGAGAATCGATTGCAAATAACTGCTTGAGAGATTGTTGATAGAACTGGTACTCATGCCTGCCTTATCGGCATTCCGGTCACCAATTTTCGAAGTGTCCTAAGCTATTGAAACGCTACGAAGGAGACGCCGATAGTTGGGAGGTAGGCCAGCCAAATTCGTGGCCGGGAGACCAAACCTTGCCGTCCTGTCTCGATCGGCCCATGGCTGGCACTATCATTAGACTGAACCGTACTGAACCGTGCACGAACTGCTGCGATCCCTACCTCCTGGAGCCTGGGTTCTGGACCTGGGCTGCGGCGGAGGCAGTTTCCGCGCCGCTGGGGCATGTCGCATCGTGCACGTCGACCTGGAGCCGCCCAGTTCGTCCTTACCCAACTTCGTTCAAGCCGATGCCGCCAGCCTCCCTTTTCCAAAGCATTGCGTCGATGCCATCATCTCCAACCACAGCCTGGAACATTTCAACAACCTGAGCGCCGCCCTGGGAGAGATGAGACGTGTGGTCAAGCCGGGTGGCGCCCTGTACGTGAGCGTGCCCGACGCTACGACATTTTGCGACCGGCTGTACCGCTGGCTGGCGCGTGGGGGCGGCCATGTGAATCCTTTTTGCTCGGCTCACGAATTAGCGGCCAAGATCGAGGCAGCCACGGGTCTCCAACACATCGGCACGCGCACGTTGTGCACCTCGCTTTCGTTTCTCAATCGCCACAACGCCCCCAAGCCGCGCCCGAGAAAACTTTGGCTATTGGGCAATGGGACCGAGCCATCACTGCGCCTGATCAACTTTCTCTCGCGGTTGTCCGACCGCTCGCTGCACACACGCCTGACCGTGTATGGCTGGGCGCTCTATTTTGGCAATCTGCCTGCGCTGGCT
>DATJWJ010000004.1:0-2427 GCA_035501355.1 Bryobacteraceae bacterium
CTGCAATGCCATCAGGAAATCGGACGCCTGGCGCACGCCGCGAGCGAGGCCGTTCTTCATCGGAATCACGGTGGGCCGGCCGGCTCCAGCACACAACGCGACGTGATCGAAACCCATGGCAAACGCGCCGTCGACCGTGAGTGCCCCGCCGAAGCGCACCCCGCCAAACATGCTAAATTCGCGGCGCCGCTCCAGCAACAGCCGGATCATTTTGAGGAAATTCTTGTCCCAGCGCACCGTGATGCCGTACTCTGCCACACCGCCGAAGCCCGCCATCACGCGGTCGTCCAGCGATTCGTAGATCTCGCGGATGTCGCGGATAGGACGAAAAGCTACGCGTCTTCCAAACGCGTCGACGCCGGAGAGCTCTTCGGGCAGCGGCTCGATTTTGAGGCCGTCCACACCCACCACGGTATGGCCTTCGTTCATCAGATAATGCGCGAGCGTGAAGCCCGCCGGCCCGAGACCGACGATTAGAACTTTGTAACCGCTCCCGGCGAGCGGCAGCGGGCGCGCGAAATTCAGAGGATTCCAGCGCGTTAGCAGGCTGTAGACCTCGAAGCCCCAGGGCAGTTCCAGAACATCCTTCAGCGTGCGCGTTTCGATCTGCGGGATGTCCACCGGGTCCTGCTTTTGATAGATGCAGGCCTTCATGCAGTCATTGCAGATGCGGTGGCCGGTGGCGGCTGCCATGGGGTTGTCGATGGTGACAATCGCCAGGGCGCCGACGGTGTGGCCGGCCTGCTTCACCACGTTCATCTCGGAAATTTTTTCATCCAGCGGGCAGCCGGCCAGAGTGATGCCGAAAATGGTCTTCTTGAACTCCCCTGTTTTTTCTTTGAGGCCCGAGGAGCAACTATCTTTGGCCTGGTTGTGGCACTTGATGCAGTAGTTGGCCTGATCGAGCGCGCCGACGAGCGCCATGCCGTGGTCAGTCAACTGAAATCCTTCGCGATAGCGCCAGTGCTGCTCGGGAAGCTGGAGTTTGGCGAGGCCGTTGTTCTGAAGCGCTTCGACCGGGACCAGCTGCATCGGGTCCAGCTTGTGGGCGACTTTGAAGAGCACGTCGCGGCGATGGTGCTCCATTCCAGCGGGCGAAAGCGCGGCCCACGCGGCGTAGCGCAACGCGGTCTGGATTGCGGCTGCGTGCGCGGCTTCGTTTTCAATCCAGCCGGAGACATGCGCGAAGAAACTGCGTTCGCTGAGCGGCTCACCGAAGAGGGATTCGAGTTCGCGCCCCAGTGCCGGGCCGTTGATCACGGTGGCCTGCTCTCTGGTTACGCCGCTGATGGCGCGCTTCTGGATGAATTTGCGCTTAAAGGCGAAGAATGGCGCGGATTGGTTGTGGCGGGCCTGAAGAGCTTCGATTTCGCGCGTGATTCCGAACAGTTGCCCCAGGAAGTCCTCGACGTGCGGGGCCAGAGCGATGATTAGTTCGGACTGCTCTTTGGGGGTGAGCGCGGCCGGATGGGCGCGCGCCCGAACCAGACTGGCGTGGAGATCGGCGTCCGTTTGCGCCAGCTCCGCCAGGAAGCCGGCGTCCAGGCGCTCCAAGCCTTCGCGATGATACAGCTCATCGAAGGCGAGGCCGAAGCCGAGCGCGAGTTGGTCCCAGACACCGGACATTACAGGTTCTTATGAGATGCCAGAATGATGACGGCCGATGCGACAGATTGCCGCGCGGATTAGCCGGAACAAGTTTCTACTGGCATTGTAGCAGGGTGGAACGCGGCCAATTGCCGACGGTAAGCTAGTAATGCGGCCATGTTTCCTATCCTCCAAAAACCGGCCGGCGCCGTCGATCCCGTCTGTGGCATGACGGTGGACCCGCAGCGCGCGGCTGGGTCGTCAGAGTACCAGGGCAAGACCTACCATTTCTGCTCCAAGGGCTGCGTTGCCAAGTTCGAGGCTGACCCCGAAAAGTACCTGCATCCCGGCGCGAAACCCCAGCCGATGGCAGCCGCGCCCGCGGCATCTGAGTACACCTGTCCGATGCATCCTGAAGTGCGGCAACACGGGCCGGGCGCGTGTCCCAAGTGCGGGATGGCTCTCGAGCCGATGGCGTTCAGTCTCGCGACGGAAGAAACGAATCCGGAATACACGGCCATGCTGCGCCGTTTTTTGCTCAGCCTTCCGCCGACCGCAGCGCTGCTGGCGCTGATGTTTCTCGGAATCCACCAGCCCTGGATCGAGTTCGTGCTCGCCACTCCGGTGGTGCTGTGGGCCGGCTGGCCGCTGCTCGAACGCGGCTGGGCTTCGCTGGTCCATCGCAGCCTCAACATGTTCACGCTGATTGCGACCGGCATTTTGGCCGCGTACATCTACAGTCTGATCGCGACCGTGGCGCCGAGTATTTTTCCCGCGTCCATGCGCACAGACGGCCATGTGCCGGTATATTACGAATCCGCTGCCGTGATTACTGCGCTG
>DATJWJ010000005.1:0-2222 GCA_035501355.1 Bryobacteraceae bacterium
GACGATCGCGCCGCCAATCGCGCTGACAATCCAGGCCATGGTCTTCTTCCAGTTCATGCCGTGCCTTTTCCGCGCGCCGCTCATCAGAAGGCCTGGCCCAACGTAAGAAAGAACTGCACCGAACTGATGCCCGCTATGGGATTCAGCAGATGGCCGATATCGAAGCGCACCGGGCCGACCGGCGTTTGGTAGGTAACTCCAACTCCCACGCTGTTGGTGTATTCCCTCCAAAGTAAGGGCAGATTAATGTTCGAATAAACGTTGCCGCCGTCGTAGAAAATCGTTCCGCCCAAATTTTTCCCCACCGAAGGAAGGTTAAGAGGGATTGGAAAACGCAGCTCCGAATTCAAGACCATGAGCATGTTGCCCCCGACGGGCACCGAGATGGTGGTGCAAGTCGCCGCGTCGCTGGAATTACCGCATGCCACGACAGGCCGCTGGGGTCCCGCGCCATCGATGGGGAAACCTCGAAGGGTGTCGCTGCCTCCGGAGAAGAACTCCTCGCTCAGCGGCACGAAACTGGAAAAGATTGTTTTGGCAAAGCCCAGGCGAACATTGTTGGCCCAAGTGATGTGCGTGGTGATGGGGACGTAATAAGCCGCTTGCCCCAGGAATTTTACGAAACTGGCGCTGGCGCCCAGGGCTGCCGGAGTGACGCCAAAATTGAGCGCCTGATAAACGCCGTGGTGAGCATCGAGAGGCTTATCGCGAGTGTCGTGAATGTACGAAACGGAAAGGGTTGAAAGCCGAATGTTTTGATCTCGCTGCGGCACAAGGGCCGGAATAAGCAGGTCACTGAGCACTGTGTGCTGAAATTGGTAACGGAGGATGAAGGTTTGGGTTCGCCGCGGATTCAGGGGCCGCTGGACCTGAAACGAGCCCAAAGTGAAGGTATCGGCAAAGATCGGGTTGAGCGTGCTCCGCTCCGCTGAAGTGCTCAGCAGCGAACTCCAATTCGTACTCCAGAGCCGTGGTACGCCGTAGGTCAATGTGGCGCGGTTATCCAGGCGAGAACCCAGAATGGAAGCCGTAAAGGTTTCTCCGCGGCCGCGGAGGTTTCGCAGGGTGTACGAAAAAGTCCCAATCGGGCTCCAGAATCTTTGTTCGCTGGTGGTGAAATTGCTTCCCACCGGGATCGGCGCGAGTCCGGGAACCACGATCGCGCCGCCCGGCGGTGTCCCGCCACGGCTGACGAGCTCGAGCCCGCCACCATAATCGATCGAGTTTCTCTGCGATTCGTGTATTTTGACGAGGACGTCCTGAATCTGCTCGGCGTCAATCTCCTGGCTTCGCGGCGCGGATTGATTCTGGCCGAGCGGGGACTGTTGCGCGGACACCGAACTCGCGCTTGTTCCTTGGGCACTGTTACCGGCCGCAGGGTCCGGAGCGCCGCCATCGGATGGCGCCGGGGCGCTCGGCCGATCGACGTCACCCAGCAACTGCGACGTGATTTCTTCGGCCCGGCGGGGCCCAACACTGGTCCAGTCGAAGATTCCGAGGTTATACAGATTGCTTTCCGCCTCCAGCATCTTCGATTCGCTGAGGGGCATTTCCGGAGCGAGCGCCGCGGTGTGCGCGATCAAGTTCGTCTTGGTCCTGACGTTTCCGAGATAGAGAACGTCTTGAATGCGGGTCTGCGGTCCTCGCTGGATTTGGTAGACAACGTCGACGCGATCCTTATCGCCATCAAAGGGAGTCGCGGTGGACTTGAGTTGCGCGTTCAGAAAACCGAGATCCAGGTAGTAAGCCAGGATATCGTTGCGATCTTCCAGCTCCAGCTCCGGCGAATAGGGCTTTCCCAGGCCGAGCCGCAGAGCGTGCGCCGGAAGTTTGCCGGTGTCGAGCCCGGTGCCGCCGACGATCTGGAAATTGTGGACGACGGCCCGCTGGCCTTCGGTAATCTCGAAAGTGATGTTGACGTTTCGCTCCAGATCCTGCACCCGGGTGGCGACTTTTACGTCGGGAAAACCCAAGACGCGATACATGTTTTCGATCTTGCCGGCGCTGGCGCGAAGCAACGGCTCGCTGTATTTCCCTCTGGAAAAAAACCATTGCTTCGGTTTCACCACAACTGCCGCGCGGAGCGCCGCAGTGCCGATGGTTTGATTCCCCGTGAACGCTACTTTGCTCACACGGTGCTTGCTGCCCTTCTGAATCTCGAACATCACCGCGACGCTATCCGGCGTCTGCTGCACTTTTGATGCGACCTGGACGTCGAAATA
>DATJWJ010000006.1:0-18095 GCA_035501355.1 Bryobacteraceae bacterium
TATTTCGGGGCTAAACCGGGGTGGAGCTGGCTCACACTGCTACACACCATCCTGGGTACCGGGTTGTTGGCTTCCGGGACCGCGGCGCTGAACCAGTGGTTCGAGCGGGATGCCGACGCGAAGATGCGGCGCACGCAAGCCCGTCCCTTGCCAGCTGGCCGCCTGAGCGAGGATAAGGCGCTGCTGTTCGGCTTGACGATTTCCGCGGCCGGGTTCTTTGAATTGCAGTTGGCCGTGAATCCGCTGGCGGCCTTGCTGGGCGCGCTGACGCTGCTCAGCTATTTATTCCTGTACACGCCGCTCAAACGCCGCTCGCCGCATTCCACCACTATCGGCGCGATTCCAGGAGCCATGCCGCCGCTGATCGGTTTTGCCGCCGCAAGCGGCACGCTGACCTGGCAGGCCTGGATCTTGTTCGCGATTTTGTTCCTGTGGCAATTCCCGCATTTCTACGCGATCGCCTGGATGTACCGGGAGGATTACGAGCGCGCCGGCATCCGGATGCTTCCCGTGGTGGAACCGGACGGCGAGTCCACCGCGCGGCGGATCCTGTGGTTTTCGATCGCGCTGATTCCCATCAGCTTGATTCCGAAATATCTTTCCATGGCGGGCAACGTCTATTTGTTCGGAGCGCTCGCGTTGGGCCTGATATTCCTCTACGCCGGTATCCGCGTGAGCTTCGACCGCACGCGTCAGAGGGCTCGGCGAGTTCTGCTTGCCTCTGTGATTTATCTGCCCGTGTTGTACGGCTTGCTGCTATTCGATCGTCCGGCATGAAGTTTGTTGTTGTTGCTGCGTTGTGCGTAACGCTGGGTTCGTGTGCTTGGCGAAGCACCGCCCTTCCAGTGTTCTTCGACGTTCCCGAGTTTCATCTGACGGCGCAAGACGGCCAGCCCTTCGACAGCAAAGTCCTGACAGGCAAGATTTGGGTGGCGGATTTCATTTACACCACGTGTCCTGGCCCATGCCCTCGCATGACTTCCCAGATGCACGAAGTGCAAAATGCGACCGGCCAGCTTGCGGACGTGAAGCTGGTGTCGTTCACGGTGGATCCGGCCCGCGACACCCCGCCGGTACTGGCTGGGTACGCCCAGGCGCACGGCGCGACGGCTGGACGCTGGTATTTCCTGACCGGGCCGGTGCCCGCGCTTCAGACACTGGATCGGGATGTATTCAAGCTCGGCAACCTGGACGCATCGCTCCAACACAGCACGCGCTTCGTGCTGGTGGACCGCCACTCCCGTATCCGCGGTTACTACGAAACCTCCGAGCCCGGCGCGATCCCGAAGCTCGTTGACGATATCCACGCGCTGGCGCGAGAACGTTCTTGATCGACGTCCACAGTCTACCGGCAGTGAATGCGACGCTGAACGCGACGGCGGCGATCTTATTGCTTATTGCGTACCGTTTCATTCGAAACGGCCAGATCCAGGCACACCGGCGCACCATGCTGACCGCGTTCGGCGTTTCCGTTGCGTTTCTGATCTGCTATTTGATTTATCACTCGCAGACCGGCGTGCTGCACTACTCGAAGACGGGCGCGATTCGCTACGTCTATTTCAGCATTCTGACGACGCATACCCTTCTTGCCGCCACGGTTCCGGTGCTGGCGATCATCACACTGCGGCGCGGCTTGCGCTCCGATTTCAAGCGCCACCGGCGCATCGCTCGCTGGACGTTTCCGATCTGGCTATACGTCAGCGTGACTGGCGTAGTGGTCTACCTGATGCTGTACCAGTTCTGACGCCGCCGTGTACAACATGGAAACTGTGATCGTTGAGCGGGATTCGGAGCTGCTGGGCCTGACCACGGTCACCTTGAACCGCCCTGAAAAACTGAACGCCATCAATCCGCGGATGCACGCCGACCTTCAGGAGGTTTGCGCCCAATTGCGCGGCGACACGGCCATTCGCATCGTCATTTTCACCGGCGCTGGAAGGGCATTCTCGGCCGGGGCCGATCTCAAGGATCGCGTGTTATCGGGTGAAGGTCCGGTAGATCCGCTCCAAGCGAGGCACTTGGCTGGGACGGGAAACCGCACCTCGGGGGCTCTCGAAGATCTGGATCAGGTGACCATCGGCGCAATCAACGGTCTGGCAATCGGCGGCGCCGTCGTCTTCCTGGCCAGCATGGATCTGCGGCTAGCCGCGAAGAGCGCCTGGTTCTCCATTCCAGAGATCGATTTGGATATTCCGCTTACCTGGAACGGGCTTCCACGGCTGATGCGCGAGCTGGGTCCGGCGCGCACTAAAGAACTGGTCATGACGGGCGATCGCTTTTCGGCTCAAGAGGCGCTCGAGTGGGGCTTCTTGAACCGGGTCACCGCCGACCATGACCTGCTGCCTTCGGCGCGAGCGCTGGCGGCGAAGTTGCTGTCCAAGAACGCGATGTCGCTGGCCCTGACGAAATCGACAACGCGCGCTTTGGCGAATATGATGGTTCCTGGCGATGTCACGCACAGCGACCGTGAGTACCTGATGCTCGCAACTCTGCTGGCCCAGAAGAAGCAATCCCTGAAATCAGGAGGAGAAGAAGCATGACCGTGAAAGAAGCCGTCCCCGCCGCCCCGCCGCGCAAGGCGCCCGCGCCCTACGAATCGCCCTGGATGAATGACGAGCTGAAAATGTTCCGCAAAACGGCGGCGCGCTTCATCCGCGAGGAATTCCTGCCGCACGAGCCGCGCTGGCGCGAACAGCACCGCCCTGACGCCGACGCCTGGACCAAAGCCGGGCAGACCGGTCTCCTGCTGACCGACGTTCCGGAAGAATACGGCGGCGGCGGAGGCACGTTCGCGCACGAAGCGGTGATGTTCGAGGAGATGGCTTACGCCGGCGTCCACCTTGGCTCCGGCGTGCACAGCATCGTGGCGCACTACGTTCTGGCCTATGGGACCGAAGAGCAAAAGCGCCGCTGGCTCCCCAAGATGGCCAAAGGCGAACTGGTGGGCGCGATCGCGATGAGCGAGCCGGTGGCCGGGTCCGATCTGCAGGGCATCAAGACCACGGCGCGCCGCGAAGGCGACACCTACGTAATCAATGGATCGAAGACCTTCATCACCAACGGCTGGCACGCCAGCCTGATTTGTCTGGCGGTGAAGACCGACACGACGCAGAACGCCAAGAAAGGCATCTCGCTGGTGATGGTGGAGGCCAAGAATCTGCCGGGCTACCGCGTTGGGCGGATCCTCGAAAAAGTTGGCACACACGGCCAGGATACTTGCGAGTTGTTCTTTGACGACGTGCGCGTGCCGGCGGACAACCTGCTGGGCCTGGAGGAGGGCCGGGGCTTTTATCAAATGATGGAGCAGCTTCCTTACGAGCGGCTCACCGTGGGAGTGGGCGCGGTGGCGGTGATGGAGCAGGCGGTCGCCATCACCACCAAGCACGTCAAGGAGCGGCGCGCCTTCGGCAAATCGCTGTTGGAGTTTCAGAATGCGCGTTTCAAGCTGGCCGAGTGTAAGACCGTGGCTCGGGTGGCGCGGGTCTTCTTGGACGACTGCATCGAGCGGCTGATCGCGGGCGAACTCGACACCCCAACCGCCGCGATGGCCAAGTATTGGCTCACCGACCAGCAATGCCAGGTGGTGGACGAATGCGTCCAGTTGCACGGAGGCTACGGCTACATGATGGAATACCCGATCGCGCGGATGTGGGCCGACAGCCGCGTGCAGCGCATTTACGCGGGCACCAACGAGATCATGAAGGAATTGATCGCTCGCTCGCTGTAAGTGGAGCGCCGCCGGCACGGTATCCTGATAGCGTGTCCGCAACTGATAAAGCCAAGCTGACGGCGCAGACGTCCGCCGCGGGTTGAGCGTCCAAGCTTAGTCCAAAGGTTTTGGACCAGGTGTTGGCCCGCATCCCGAGGTGGGCGGACGAAAATGTGCTGGTTGGGTTTGACACGGCCGACGACGCGGGCGTGTACAAGCTGACGCCGGAGTGTGCCTTGGTGCAGACCGTCGATTTCTTTACGCCCATCGTGGACGATCCTTACACGTTCGGAGCGATCGCGGCCGCCAACGCATTGAGCGACGTCTACGCCATGGGCGGGCGCCCCATTTCCGCGCTCTCGATTCTGGCCTGGCCCGCCAAAGGCGATCTGGACGATCTCTCCGAAATCCTGCGAGGTGGCGCCGAGAAGATTCACGAGGCGGCCTGTTCCGTCATCGGCGGCCACAGCGTTCAAGACAACGAAGTGAAGTTCGGGTATGCGGTGACTGGAACCATCCATCCGGATCGGATCAAGACTAACGCGGGGGCGCGGCCCGGCGATGCGCTGCTATTGACCAAGCGCATTGGAACCGGAGTGATCTCGACCGCGCTGAAGCGGGGAATCGCGAATGATTCCGACGTCCGGGCATCGGTAGAGTCCATGCTGACCCTGAATCGCCGGGCTTGCGAGACCATGCTGGAGTTCGAGACGCACGGATGCACGGACGTGACCGGATTCGGATTGATCGGGCACGCGCTCGAGATGGCCCGCGCCAGCAAGGTGACGCTAGAGATCGATCCGCGGTCGGTGCAGTTCCTGCCGGGAGCACTGGACTACGCGCGGCAGGGTGCGATTCCGGGAGGGTTGAAAAACAATCGGGAGTTCGCCTCGCCCTGCGTGGAAGGGCAATCGGAGTTTGAGGACTTGTTGTACGATCCGCAAACCTCGGGCGGGCTCTTGATTGCGCTCGCGGAGCGCGACCTCGCTGCGTTCGAAGCCCGTTTCCCCAGCGCCTATCGAATCGGTCGGGTGACCGAAAGAGGCGGCCAGCCAATCCGCCTGCTATAAAGAAACAAGGCGCGCAAGGGTGGTTCACCCCTGCGCGCCTCAAAGTCTCGAGAGTTAAATTACCTCTGGCCGTCGGCGATGATGCCGGTGTTGCCCTTGGCGGCTTCCTTGGCGGCTTTCATCTTCTTCGTATCGAGGGCCTTCTGTACCCAGCCGTCGGCCGTGTCGACATCCTTCTTGTACTGATCCGGCGAGTCATCCAGGTCGGCGCGCTCGCGAATCAGCAGGTTCATGTACGCCATGGCGTCATCGTAGTTGGGATCGATATCCAGAGCTTTCTGGAGATTCTTGACCCCATCTTCGATCATGGCGCTGTACTGATCCCGGAGCGCATCCTTGGCTTTCTTGTCCTTCAGCGGGCCGGGCTCTTCGGGTTTCATACCGGCGTCGGCGCGGGCTCGCATCCAAGCGGGATACCACTTCTGCCAGTCGATTACGGCCAGGCTATAGAAGCCTTCCTTGTTCTGAGGATCGGCTGCAATCAGCTTGAGATACCATTCCTTCGATTCATCCAGTCTCTTGAACTTGGAGTCCAGATCGGCTTCGCCCTGTGCCTGCTGGTAGCTCAACGAGGCGAGCGATGCGAGAGCTGTTCTGTCGTTGGCATCTTTCTCGAGCACCTTGAGGAACTCGTCTTTCGCTTGCTTGGCGAAGCGAAGATTCTCCGGAGATTCAGCGCCGGGGATGTACTGGCTCATGTAGGCCGTAGCAAGATAGAGCCGGCCATTTACGTTGGCCGGATCGAGCGCCACCGCGGTCTTGAAGAAGTCGACTGCGTCGGCGTATTTCGCGCTCTTATAGGCCTGAACACCATGATTCAGTGCGTCGCGGGATTTCAATCTGTCGCAGCCTGTGCCAGCCAGAACCAACAGGCCGATTCCTGTTACGAATATTGCGGTCTTCATAAGCGTAGATAAGGGTCTGGCCCTTAGTTTCCGACCTCCACCTTAGGCGTCATCAATCCGATCTTATCGATGGCGGCGCCTTTCGCGACGTCAATAGCCTCCGCCACCACCTCGTAGTCCAGGTCCGGATCCGCCTTCACGAACACCACCCGTTCCGCACGGGTCTTAAAAATGGCTTCCAAACGCGCGCCCAGGGCCTTCATATTGGTGTCCTCGTTGTTGATATGCATCGCTTTGTCTTTGTCGATGATAATCACCACGGTGCGGTCCGCCTGTTCTGGCGGCTGCGGCTTGTTCTTATCGGGAGGTTGTGGCGCGAGAGCATCCAGACCGTGCGGCGTCAGTGGAGTGATAACCATGAAGATGATCAGCAGCACCAGCAGCACGTCGATGAGCGGCGTCATGTTGATATCGGCTTTTGGCCCTCCGCCGGGGCCACCCACTGCCATTGACATAAAGAGTCCTCTTTTCTTTCCTTAATTCCGTTCGTTCCCGGCTTATTGGCCGCAGGAGCCATTCACCGGGCAACGCATACTGCTATTCCTATTCTTACGATCCGCCGGCCGCGGCCTTTTCCTTTTGCATCTGCTCCTGCAGCAGCCGCTCCTTCTTGGGGTCCGGGATGGTTTCGGTGATCAATCCGATCTGGTCTACCCCGGCCGCGCGAACATTGTCCACCACGTCTTCGACCACGCCATACTTGGCGGACATGTCGGCCTTGATATAGACCATCCGGTCGGTCTTATTGGTTAGAAGATCGCGCACCTTCTCGGTGATTTGATCTTGGGTCATCTTCACGTTGCCGGGGCTGAGAAAGATGGCTCCGTTGCGCGTGACGGCGATTAACACGGCATCTTCCTTGTCGGCCGCCTGCATGGCGATATCGTTATGCGTTCTCACCAGGTCCACGCTAGTACCTTTGGTGAGCATGGGCGTGATGACCATGAAGATGATCAGCAGCACTAGCATCACGTCGACCATCGGGGTGACGTTGATGTCGGCTACTACTGGCTGTACATGCTTTTTTTCCATAAGAAACTCCCTCGCTGGACGGAGGGCGCTGGCTGAAGCGAATCAGCGCGCGCCCCGGCCCAAATTCAACTCGCTGTCCGGTTCGAAGCGATCCTACTTCGCCGCCCCAGCGCGCTGGGTGCGTTTGAGGAAGTAGTCGATCAGCTCCGAGCTGGAGTTGCCCATCTCGACGTCAAACGCTTCAATCCGGTTGGTGAAGTAGTTGAACATCCAGACGGCGGGAATAGCCACGAACAAACCGACGGCGGTGGTCACCAGGGCTTCCGAAATACCGCCCGCGACTGCACCGAGACCGGTGGACTTCTGGGTCGAAATTCCCTTGAACGCGTTGATGATGCCGACGACGGTTCCGAACAGTCCCACGAACGGGGAAGTGGAGCCGATGGTGGCCAGGCTCGAGACGCCGCGCTTCAGCTCGGCATGCACGATGGCCTCGGCGCGTTCCAGAGCGCGCTTGGAAGCTTCGATTTCTTCACCCGGGATTTCCGAGCTCAACTGGTGCGCGCGGAATTCCTGCAGACCAGCCACCACAACCTTGGCCAGATGGCTCTTGTTGTAGCGGTCGGCGATCTTGATCGCCTCGTCCAGCTTGCCTTCGCGCAGCGCGCCTGCCACCGCGGGAGCGAACTGGCGGGACTGCTTGCGCGCGCCATTGTAGGCGATCAAGCGATCGATCATCACGCCAATAGACCATGCCGACATGAGGAACAGCACAATGACCACGATTCTGGCCGGCCACCCCATGGCTTCCCACATACTGCGTGGGTCGAAACTAACGGGCGTTTCCTGCAAAAGCAGCATTGCCCAGACTTGCGTTTGTAAAAACATCCTTATTCTCCTGCGAGTTGAATTTTAAACTAACTACTGACTCAAAGTGAAATTGACATCGATCTGCGTCACAACCTCCACGGGCTCTCCGTTCAGGAGCGTGGGCTTGTATTGCCACTGCGAAACTGCCGCGCGGGCGGCTTCCACCAGCAGCGGATGGCCGCTGATTAATGTCAAATTCTGAATGGTGCCGTCCTTGCCGATGATCGCCGTGAAATGCACCACGCCTTGAATGCGTGCCTGCTTGGCGAGCGGCGGATAGATGGGCTGGACCTTACGGATCAGGTTGGCCTGCTGTACATTGCCACCCACGCGGATACGCTGTGGAGTGGCGGGCTTGGGAGCTTCTTTCACCGGCGGCGGCGGTGGAGCGGCAGCCGGCGCGGCGCCGATCATGCCGATGATCCCGCCCGCGGCGCCTCCCGGAACTCCACCCACCACGCCTCCCACTACGCCCGCGCTGGAAGGCGGCGGCAGCTCTTCTTCCTTAATGTTGGCGATGTCTTTCGGAATCGACTTGGGCGCCATCAGCTTTCCGGCGTCAAACTGGCGCGGAATCACTTTGACTACCTTGGGCGGCGTCGGAGGTGGCGGCGGTGGTGGCGGTGGCGGCGGAGGCGGAGCCACCAGGAAGCTCGTCAGCTGCGCGCGCGGCAGCGTGTCGGTGTAGATCAGCGGAATAATAATCGCGACCAGGATCGCCAGGATCTGGGCGGCGAACGACAGGATCACGGCCGACGTCTTGCGCGTCTTCGCGGTGGTTTCTACGAAAGTCTGCGAAAACAACTTATCAGGCATTGAATCACCCTCCTCAAAGTTCCGGGCTGCGCAACAGGGCAGAAAATATCATACCGCCTCACTCCGCGCCGCACAACGTGGAAGTTGCAAAAAAGCGCGAGTGTCTCAAAAACCCCGTGAGCCGCTCCGGGCGGCCGAGCTATTTCACTTTGGCCGTACCTCCACGAACATTCTGCTTGCTAGCCTTGGGCTGCGCGGCGGGCGTCTTCGGAACGACCGGCTTAGGCGCGCTCGGCGCCACCGACGGATGCTTGCGGCTCTCCATGAAATTGTTAAAGAAGACCAGAATCGGCGCCGCCACATAGACCGATGAGTAAGTCCCAACGATAATGCCGCACACCAGGGCAAACGCGAAACCGTTCAATACCTGGCCGCCGAACAGGAACAGCGCCAGGGCGGTAAGCAGCGTCAGACCGCTGGTCAAGACCGTCCGGCTCAGGGTCTGGTTCACACTCAGATTGATGATCGGCTCCAGCTTCTCCCGGCGCAGCAGCTTGAGATTTTCCCGGATACGGTCGAAGGTCACGATGGTGTCGTTCATCGAATAGCCGACCAAGGTCAGCAAGGCCGCCACCACGGTAAGAGAAATCTCTTTATTGAACAAGGAAAACAGGCCGATGGTGATGATAGTGTCGTGAAACACCGCAACCACGGCCGCCGCGCCATAGATCCACTCGAAGCGGAATGCGATGTACACCAGCATTCCGCCGAGCGCGTATAGAACCGCCAGAATCGCTTTGTGCTGCAGCTCGGCGCCGATACGCGGCCCCACCTGGTCCACGCCGACAACCGCCAGCGTGTCTGGATAAAGTTGCTGCTTCAGTACGTTCAGAACCTGCGGAGTTACTCCTGGTACCGACCGGAGATCGTCCAGGCTGCGAATCAGTCCGGAATGCTGAGTCCGGTAGCCGATGATATTTGCCGCCAGATCGTTCACTTGCTGGTCGTTCATGGCGATACCGGCGTTCTGCAGTGGCACGCGAAGCTGATTGGCCAACGCATCGGCCCCGCCCCCATTCACGTTGTACTTGCCATTGGCGGGCTGGCCAAAGGATGCAGTGAGGGTGCTGACGATGTTCTGCCGCGCGGCTTGCAGCGCTCTATCTTCGCGCACGTCGGTCCCGATAATGTCCTCCTGCTTGCCCTGAACCTCCTGAACGTCGGCGTTCAAGCCTTTGGCATCAAGCACGGAGCGAACCTTATCCACTGGAGGACGCTGGGCGAAGGCCACCCTGATCAGCGCTCCCCCCTTGAAATCGATGCCGTAGCGCGGTCCACCCTTAACTGCCAAACTCGTGAGGCCGGCTGCGGTGAGAAGCAGGGAAAGAATGATGAACGGCCATTTCTTGCCCAGGAAATCGTAGTTTGTGTTCCTAAATAATTCCATGCACTCAGTTGTAGTGCCGGCATTCTACTTAGCTTAGACACCGGCTGGCGGGAATCAGTTCCCGCAGTCCATCAGATACTCAAAGCGGTCACCTGCCGTTTGCCAGAGAGCTCCCAGTCGAAGATAGTTTTGGAAACGAAGACGGCCGTAAATACGTTGGCCACCAGGCCGATCACCAGTGTGACGGCGAAGCCCTTCACCGGGCCGGTGCCAAAAATAAATAGAAACAGACAAGATACCACCGTGGTCACGTGCGTGTCGATAATGGTGGCGAACGCCTTGCTGAAACCGGCGTCCACCGCGGCAACCACGGCCTTGCCGGCGTGCAGCTCTTCGCGGATGCGCTCAAAAATCAGGACATTGCTGTCCACTGCCATACCGATGGTCAGGATGACTCCGGCGATACCGGGCAGCGTCAACGTAGCGTCGAAATAGCTCAGTGCGGCCACCAGGATGACCGCGTTCAAGATCAATGCCAGCGTTGCGTTGATGCCCGACCGCCGGTAATAAACCAGCATGAAGCCAATCACCACGATCAGGCCGGCTACACCGGCACGGAAGCCTTCTCGAATCGAATCCGCGCCTAGCGAAGGGCCGACCGTGCGTTCTTCTTCATAAACAACTCCCGCTGGTAGCGAACCGGCGCGCAGGTTCAAGGCCAGGTCGGAAGCTTCTTCCTGGGTGGCGGCGCCCGTGATCCGCCCGCTATCGGAAATTCGGCTCTGAATCGTAGGCGCGCTAATCACCTGACCGTCCACCACGATCGCGGCGCGATTGCCGATGTTGTTGGCGGTGTAGTTCTCAAATCGCTTGGCAGCCTGCTGGTCCAGTACGAAACCCGTTTCCCAGCGGCCGGTGGTGGGATCTTGCGAGGCGCGGGAATCGCGGATGTCGGTACCGGTAACGATGGCGCTGCGCGAAACCAGGTACCAGCCTTGCTGGCCGCCCCGCGTGGCCGTCGGTACCAGCTTGGTACCCAGCGGGAGGATCCCGCCATGTTTGGCCAAAGCCTCGTCGCGCGAGTTGTAGGGACCATCCTTGACCTCGTCCCACTCCAATACCGCTTGCGTCTGTAGAATCTGCTTTACGTGCCCGGGATCGTCCACGCCGGGAAGCTGCACCAGAAGTTCCGCCTCGGCATCGCTGCGTCCGGTGGGCTGCACGGAGGACTCCGTCAAGCCCAGGGCGTTGATCTTGCGCTCAATAGTCGCGGTAGTCTGCGACATGGTGTCTTGTTTGAGCTTGAGCGCTTCGGTGGGCTTCATCGTCAGCTTGTAGTCGGTGGAGTTGATCGGGGTGATAATCCATTCCGGGTACTGCTCGCTTATGGTGCCGCGGAAGGTGCCGCTCTTTTCAACCGGTACGCCCTTGATGTCGATTTCGATCTTGTCGGCGGTCTCCAGGCTGTTGGGATCGTTGCGGTCGATGGATGTGAACTGGATACCATCCTTCTGCAATTCGTCCTTGATCCGGTCCATGGTCCGATCCGCGTTGGTCTTGAACGCGTCCTGCAGTTGCACCTGCATCACCAGTTGCGTGCCGCCGCTCAGGTCCAGACCCAGGTGGATGTTGTGTTTCCAGTTGGCGATCAGCTCGGCCTTGGACTTAGGCACGCCGACGATCCCGTAAATGCAGACCAGGATCACCGCGACAATGACCACTGCTTTAATCTTTATATTTCGTTTCATCTGAGTCTAGTTCTTGTCCGCGGAACCTCGCGGTTCGCGATTATGTTTTTGTTGCTTCGGTCACCAAGCTCGTCACGGAACTGCGCGCTACCTGGATCTTCACGTTGTCGGGCTTGACCCGTAGTATCAGAGTATCATCATTGTTGATCGTTACAATCGTCCCCACAATGCCGCCCGAAGTCAGTACCACATTGCCGTTCTGAAGGCCTTTCAGCATCTGCTGTTGGTTCTTCTTCTGGCGCTGCATGGGCATGAAAACCAGCACATAAAAGATCCCGACGATCACCAGTAATGGCAGAAAGCCGATGATCGGATTGGACGACGGCTGCTGCTGCAGCAAAACCGCGAAAGCTCTCATGTTCACCGATTCTTAAGGTACCACCGGAACTGGCTCGAATTTCTGAGAGATTACGAGTGAGTACAACGGAGGACGGATAGCTCTATTCTACCGCGGCGCGGCGGACACCGTCCAGATACTCTCGAAAGCTCCCAAGCAGTATAGCCTGCCTGATTTGGCGCATTCTGTCAAGGTAGTACTTTAAGTTATGGATCGTGCCCAGCGTCGCGAAAAGGATTTCTCCGGCCTGGAAAAGGTGCCGCAGGTAGGCGCGCGAGTAAGTCCGGCAGGTGTAGCAGCCGCAGTTGGGGTCGAGCGGGCTGGCGTCCTCGCGATAGCGGGCCTGCTTGATCACCACGCGTCCGGTGGACGTAAATAGGTAACCGTTGCGGGCGTTGCGGGAGGGCAGCACGCAGTCCATCATGTCGATCCCGCGCGCGACGTATTCGGGCAGTTCCTCCGGCATGCCGACGCCCATGACATAGCGCGGCCGGTCCTGCGGCAATAGCGGCGCGGTAACTTCGGTCATCTCCAGGCTGAGCGCGCGCGGTTCCCCTACTGACAGGCCGCCGATGGCGTAGCCGGGCGCGTCCAGAGCGAGCAGCTCGTGCGCGCAGGCCTGGCGCAGGTCGGCGAACATCGACCCTTGCACGATCGGAAACAAGGCACCGGGCGCGCCGGTTTCTTCGACTCGGCGCTTATAGTGCAGCGCGGCCTTTTGCGCCCAGTCCACCGTGCGGCGCATGGCCTGATTCGCGGCTTCGTGGCTCGCCGGGTACGCCAGGCATTCATCCAATGCCATCAGGATGTCGCTCCCCAGAGCCAGCTGTACATCTACCGTGGATTCGGGCGTGAACAGATGCGCGTCGCCATCCAGATGCGAGCGGAACAGCACGCCCTCCTCGCTGATCTTCCGCAGGTCACTCAGGCTGAAGACCTGAAATCCTCCCGAATCGGTCAGGATGGCCCGCGGCCAGGACATGAATCGGTGCAGGCCGCCTTGCGCGCGGATCAATTCATGGCCCGGTCGCAGGAAAAGATGGTAGGTGTTGGCCAGGATGATGCGGGCGTCGAGGTCGCCGGCCAGGTCGCGCTGCGTGACGCCTTTCACCGTGGCCTGCGTGCCAACCGGCATGAAGACCGGCGTTTCGATAACACCATGCTCGGTGTGAATCAGGCCCGCGCGCGCACCGGTGTCGGGACAGACCGCCTGAAGCTCGAAGCGCACCTTCTCACTTTATCGGTTCGGGGAGGTAGCTCAGTCGACACCCAGTCGTTTTGCGAGCTCGTGATAGTCAGGGTCGCCTCGAAGATCGTTCAACCGCGGATCGAAACGGAGCGACTGGGCTGAAAGCGAACGCTCCTTGTAGGCCCGTTGCAACTCCGCTAAAGCTCGTCTATGGTAGCCGAGGCCGGCGTGAATGACGGCGAAGTCGAACGGTGAGACGTAATACTGCTGCGCTCTCATTTCGTCCAGCACTTGCTGCGTATGCCTGAGCCTGCCGCTGGTCGCATAGAGATGTCCCAGCGCCGCCAGCCCGTTCAGGCCGTGCGAGAGATCGCTCGCCTTCTGGAACTCTTGCTCGGCTTTTTCAGTTAGCCCCTGTTGCTCGTAAATCAAGCCGAGCAGTTCCAGCGCGGGCGGATAGTCAGGGCGTAGGAGTAGCGTCTGGTGCAGTTGCTCCAGCGCCTTGGGGTACTGTCCGGTGAGAAATAGAAACTGCGCGAAGTTTGACCGCCCGGCTACAGAAAAGGGCGCTGCCCGAGTGAACCGCTTATACTCCTGCTCAGCTTCCGACGGGCGGTTCATCGCCAGCAGATAGCGGGCATACCATTGATGAATCCAAGAGGGCTGAAGTTCTCGAGCGCGCTTATACTCGCGTTCCGCCGTGCCGAAATCCCAGTCGTATTGGTAGGCGATCAGTCCGAGCATCGAGTGCGTATACGGAACGTCGTCATCCAAACTGCGGGCCTTGGTAGCCGCCTCTCGAACCAGAGGGAGAAAATCGGCCGGAGATCCGCCGTACCATTCGCGTCTTCTGTAGCCATCGGAAAGCACTGCCCAGGCCATGCCATATCCGGGATCGAGACTGATCGCCGACTGTTCGTATTCAATGGCTTTCTCATCGCTCTCTTGGGTGTCCTCGCTAAGCGACAGCTTGCCTTTGGCAAAAGCCAGCTGAGCTTGCGGGTTGCTGGTTTCGCGTTTTGCGAGCCGCTTTTGTTCATCGCCGCTCAATTCCAGCGGTAAGGCCGCCGCGACTTTTTGGGAAATCGAGTCCTGGACCTGGAAAAGATCGGTGGATGTTTCGTCGAAGCTGGCGGCCCAGCGCGAGTTCGCATCGCAGGCAATGCAAAGCAACTGGACGGTGATGCGCAGGCGATCTCCCAACTTCTGGAACTTGCCTTCCAGAACATAGTCGACGTGCATGGCGCGGCCGATGGCCAGGGAATCCTGCTTTGCATCCGCATAGTGCAGGACTGTGCTCAAGGGCTCGATAGAAAGCTGTATGCTATTCCCCAATTTCGTGATCAGCGCGTCGGCGATGCCCAGGCCGATGTAGCGATCGTCCATGTCCGCGCTCAAGGACCGGAATGGCAGCACCGCCAGCGTGGTGTTCCCTCCATGAGCCACTGCCGTCTTGGTTCCCTGCGCGGGTTTGAGCAACAAGAATCCAGTAGCGATTAGCAGGCCAACGGCGCTTAGCGCCACGAAGAACTTGTAGGGCAGCCACTTGGAAATGTGGCGCCGGGATTCAGGCCCGCGCAGTTCGGCGGCCTGCGAAAAGGGGACGCCCGGGGGGACGGGAAGAGAGGCCTGGCTCGGTTCCTGGGGAGCATCGTCGACCATTCGGACAGCGCCGATGAAGCGATAGCCTCGGGTATGTACCGTCTCGATGTACCGGGGCGTTTTCGGATCGTCGCCGAGTGACCGCCGAAGCTTGCCGACTTCGCGCGTCAGGGCGTTCTCTGTGACGGCGACATCCTTCCAGACGGCGTCCAGGAGTTCCTTCTTGTCCACCAACCGGTCCCGGTTCTCGATGAGGTAGGCGAGTAGCAGAAATGTCTTCGGCTCCAGCGGAAGTGCCGCGCCGGCTTTGTAGACCTTGAAATTGCGCGGCTCAACCCGAACGTCATCGAACTGAATCGAAGAAACGCCGTGATTCGTCATGGTTGGATCAACAACCGCACAAAAAACGCATCTTTTCGTCAGTACCTGGGCGCCGGTCTGAGATTACTCTGGGCCTGCGACATGCCAAGCGGATTCGCATTCAAGAACTTAGACGAGGAACGTTTGGCTTAGTTCCCATTTTTCCAATGTGTACCCGGAGAGAAACGCTGGCCCGAACCGCTTGGTTGGTTGCGGCCTTCGCGACATCATCCAGGGGACAGAGGCCAGCCAACGGAAATGGGGGACAATTTACAGTCCCGTTCGATTTCGCCGCGGACCGCGGATCGCTGCTAGTTCGGGCCCGCATCAACAACCGGGCCGCCATTCTCATTGTGGACACGGGATCCAGCCATACCATTTTGCGACCTTCCGCCGCGGGGGTAAATCCGGCCGAGCTCAGGGCACCACGAGTTGGTGCTGGTGTGATTGGCGACGCGGTCGGCCGGGAAGTCACGCTCGAGGTCGGCCAGCGGGTCTGGCAGCGGCGGCGCGTCTCGGTGATGGATCTGTCGGCGGCGCTTTCTGCATATCAGGAAAAGATCGATGGACTCCTGGGAATCGACTTCTTTCTGGAATTCTCGCAAGCCGTAATTGACCTGAACAAGCGTGTCTTCACGTTCATCTCCTGAACCAAGGCGCTGCGGCGCCACGCCGTTCGGTGTGAATCAGGTATTGGGACAGACCGCTTGCGCCGAATCGCATACAGTGGGAATAGAGCTTTTTTGAAATGCGGACTGTTCGGAAAATCCTGCTGTGGGGATGTCTGGCATTGGCCGGTCTCGCAGCTTGTGCTTACACCGCCGACGACCTCTGGGCCCGCTTCCGGGGGCGTCCTGTGGAACAGATGAAAGTGGATCGTGTCTACTTGGCGATGAACCATTGGAACCAGGTAGAGTACTCGCTCGGCACCCCGATCATGCAGACCTGCGTCGACGCGCTGATGCCGCATTTTGGTCTCGTGCCGTGCTGGTATTTGCGGCGGCACACCCTTCAGCAGGTCAAAACATTCTAAACGGGCTAGACGGCGCCGCGTTCTAGTGTCGAGAGAAGCCTTTCGACGCTAAGTGTCCGATGACAATTCCCACTAAGATCGGAAGGAGAACCAGTGCACCAATCGACAACCAGTACGTACGAACAGAAGAATCGAACACGAGCAGCCTCCGCGTGGGAATGAGTGTATCACAGCCGATGTGATGTGTATTCGTCCTCCTACTGCACCACGCCATGCCGCCGCAAAATCTCGAGCGTCTTGTCGATCGGCAGTGCCTCCACCGTATGGCCTCGTCCCGTCGTGGTGGTTGCGCGGAGCAGGGAATTGTAGATGGCTTCTTCAGTGGCGTCGATGGCTGCTTGGAACAAAGGCGACATGGCGTCGTTGTCCAGCAACTCGCGCGCATGCGAAGTCGTGAACGCAATGGCGTAATCGCCGCTGCCGTTGCTTCCTGACGCGCCGGTGCGGCCGAGGCCGAGCATGGTGCGCGCGGCCAGCCGTTTCAGATTGCGGGCATCGATGGGCGCGTCCGTCGCGACTACCATGATGATGGATCCTCGGCCGCTGTTGCGCTCCGGGTCCGGCCCTGCCAGTTCCGCGCCAACAGGTACGCCCGCGATGGTGAGCGCCCCTCCGAAATTAGTCTGCACCAGCACGCCCACCGTGTAACCAGCCGGCACGCGGCGCGACGCCGTTCCAATGCCGCCTTTGAAACCCAAGGCCACCGTACCGGTACCGGCTCCCACTGCGCCTTCTTCCACCGCGCCGCTCCTGGCGCCCCGAATCGCCGCGAAAACGTCATCGCGCCCCACCGGCCGCGAGCGGATGTCGTTTAGATAGCCATCGTTGGTTTCCGCCACCACTGGATTGATGGACTGCACGCTTTCGTTGCCAGGTAATGCGAGCATGTAATCCACCAGCGCGTCGGCCACGCGCCAGACATTCAGCGTCGATGTCAGCAGGATGGGCGTCTCAATCTCGCCCAGTTCGTTTATCTGCGTCGATCCAACCAGTTTCCCGAACGCGTTGCCAACGAACACCGCGGCCGCCACCTTCTCGCGAAACAGGTTGCCCGTGTGTGGCAGAATCGCCGTGACGCCGGTTCGAATATCGTCGCCTCGAATCAGCGTGGTGTGACCCACCGCCACTCCCGCGACATCCGTGATCGCATCGAGCGGCCCGGGCGCCAGAACCCCCACCTTTATTCCGAGATCACGCGCTCTGGGACGGACCTGCTGCGCAGCCACAAGTTCAAAAATCAACAATAGGCACGCGGATGCGCGCAACAGCGCCGTCACTCCAGCGCCAGATACGCCATCCGCTTGAACTGATCGGCGGCGGGAATATCTTTCGGCGGCAGAACGTTAATTAGGAACACGCCGAACATGTGCTCCTTAGGATCGATCCAGAAGCTGGTTCCCGCCGCGCCGCCCCAGTTGTATTCGCCCTCCGAACCGACCGAGCCAACTTTCCCCGGCCCCAGGTTGACGGCGAAGGTCAAGCCAAATCCGTAGCCGTCTTGCAGCACGCCGGTGCGCGGCAAATTACCAAGATCGTCGGTATGCATCAGCTCCACCGATTTACGCGCTAGAATGCGCACGCCATCCAGCTGGCCGTCGTTCATGAGCATCATGCAGAAGCGCGAGTAATCGTCCAAGGTCGAGACCAGCCCGGCGCCGCCCAGCAACAGTGCCGGCTTTTTCTTGAAGCTCTCTTGCGCCGGCGAAGTGGATGGCTCGATGCCGCTGCCACTCTTCTTGGGCGCATAAAGTACCGCCAGGCGTTTCCATTTTTCTTCCGGCACGAAGAACCCGGAATCGGTCATGCCCAGCGGCTGGAAGATACGCTCGGCGAAAAACTGGTCCAGCGTTTTTCCCGAGAGTACTTCCACCAGACGTCCCAGCACGTCGATCGAGTAGCCGTAGCGGAACATCGTGCCTGGTTGATCGTTTAGCGGAAGGCTCGCCAAGCGCCGCACCGCCTCGCCCAGATCGAACGGAACCAGCGGCGCTCCTCCCATCATCTCGATTTTCTTGTACGCATTCTCGCCGCTCTCGTCTTTCGGTCCCGCATAGTCGAGACCAGTGGTGTGACGGAACAAATCGCGCACGGTGATGGGGCGCTCGGCGGGAACGGTGTAGTAAGTTCGCTTGCCCGAAGCGTCGAAAACCTCATGAC
>DATJWJ010000007.1:0-22472 GCA_035501355.1 Bryobacteraceae bacterium
CCTGGATTTCCCCGCGCTCGGCCACGCGTTGACTTCCCTGAACCTGGGCACCGTGGACCTGAAAAAGCTCGGTGAGAAACATGCCGACACCCAGTTTTTGACGAACTTAGTGCGCAACGAGGTCGTCTCCGGCAAAGACCATCCCGACGCCGTCATTTTCGCCGGCCCTAAGGTCCTGCTGGACTCCAATGTTCCCGAAGAGAGCCTCAAGGAAAACGGAAACGTCGATTTTCCAGTGTTTTATATGAATTACAACCTCAATCCGCAGGCCGTTCCGTGGAAAGACGCCATCAGCCGAACGGTCCACTTCTTCCGCGGTTACGAGTACACTATCACCAAGCCCCGGGACTTGTGGGTAGCGGTATCGGAAATGGTCTCGCGTATCGTAAAATCAAGGAACGGAAAGCAAGCGTCATCCATCTCAGGTCAGTAGGGGTGGAAGACCGGTTAGGGGCGTAGAGCGAATATGAGGTTTGGAACTTCAGTAGCGTTGCTAGCGTTGTGCGGAACGCCCGCATTTGCGCAAGGTGGGCTCCTGGCCCAGCAGCACATCAAGCATTACGCCAACAGCCTGGCTCCCTACGTAGTTTCGCCTCAACAGATTGTCGACCGCATGCTCGAGCTGGCCGATCCCAAACCCGGCGAGTTCGTCTACGACTTAGGCAGCGGCGATGGCCGCATCCTCATCACCGCCGTGCAGCGCTACCACGCTAAGGCGGTGGGAATCGAAATTTCCGAAGCGCTCGCCAAGAGCACCACCGAACGGATCCAGCGGCTGGGCTTGCAAAATGACGCGCGCGTGATCAACGGCGATTTCTTGAATGTGGATCTCAGCCCAGCCGATATCGTCACCATGTATCTCGCCACGGACGCCAACGAGATGCTGAAACCCAATCTGGAGAAGCAGCTCAAGCCTGGTGCGCGCATCGTTTCCCACGAATACGCCATCCCGGGATGGAAACCTAAACTGGTGGACAGGGAATTCCCGGAAGCCCACAACCACGTCATCTATCTGTACGAAATTCCGCGCAAGAAGAAGTAGCGGGGCCGCGCCAACCTCGTGCCCCTATTCGACGTCGCCGGCATCGGTCTGAACGCTACCGACACGCTGATCCTGGTTCCGCATTTCCCTGCCTATGCCGGAAAGGTGGCTTTTGAGCGCGAGATTCTAAGCCCCGGCGGACAGGTCGCCAGCGCAATGGTAACTTGCGCCCGGCTCGGCATGCGGACCAAGTATATCGGCACCGTGGGCGATGACCAGCGCGGCCGCATTCAACTGGAGAGCCTGCGCGACAGCGGCATCAATCTGGACGACGTCGAAGTTCGCGAGAACTGCCCCAACCAGACGGCTTATATTCTGATCGACCAGTCCACCGGCGAGCGAACGGTGCTCTGGAAGCGCGACGATTGTCTGCGCCTTTCGCCCGAGAGTATCACCGAGGAGAAGATCACCAGCGCCGCCCTGTTGCACATCGACGCGCACGATACCGATGCCGTGACGCGCGCAGCCCAGATCGCGCGCCGGCATGGCATTCCGGTGACGCTCGACGTCGATACCATTTATCACGGTTTTGATCGAGTGCTGCCGCACGTAGACTATTTGATCGCCAGCTCCGAATTTCCTACCCAATGGACCAGCGAGCGCGATCCGTTTCGGGCCCTGGAATTAATCCAGCAAGAGTACGGGATGCGCGTGGCCGGCATGACGCTGGGTTCCTACGGCGCTCTTCTGCGCTCGGAAGGCCGGTTCATCTACTCGCCCGCTTTCGTGGTGAACTGCGTGGATACCACCGGCGCTGGCGACGTCTTTCATGGTGCGTTCTGTTATGCTGTCTTCCAGAAGATGCCGCTCGGCGACGCGCTCGAATTTTCAAATGCCATGGCTGCCTTGAACTGCACCGCCTTGGGCGCGCGCGGAGGGATCTCCACGCTGGAAGCGGCGCGCCTGTTGATGGAGCGCGGCGAGCGCCGTTCGCAGCGCGATTTCGAGCAGCGCGTCTAACCCCGGACTCCCCCGATGATCCCTCTTCGTTCTTCCGAACCTCACTACACGCGGCCAACCGTCAACCTCGTCCTGATCGCCATCAATACAGCGGTGTTCTTGTACGAGCTGAGTCTGGGCAACGGTTACCGGCTCAACCATTTCATCGCGCTGTACGGCATCGTGCCGGACCGCCTCAACGTCGCTTCTGTCTTTACTTCCATGTTCATTCATGGAGGATGGCTGCACATCCTGGGCAACATGTGGTTCCTGTGGGTCTTCGGCCGCGGGATTGAGGACGTGCTGGGTCACGCGAAATATTTGTTCTTCTACCTGGTTTGCGGAGTGGCGGCGGCCATCGCCCACATCCTGGTAAATTTCAACTCCACTGTTCCGACCATCGGCGCCAGCGGCGCCATCGCCGGAGTGATGGGCGCGTATCTGGTGACCTTTCCTCGCGCTCGTGTCGTCACGTTAGTTCTGCTTTTCATCTTCATCACCACCGTGGATATTCCCGCCGCCTTCCTGCTTTTGTATTGGTTCGCTATCCAATTCTTCAATGGCGTTGGATCGGTGGGATATTCCCAGGCTTCCAGCGGCGACGTCGCCTGGTTTGCGCACGTCGGAGGCTTCATCACCGGAATTGTGTTGATCAAACTAATGGGCGGCCGCCAGCGGTTGCGCTCCTACTACTAAAGAATGTTTCAGGAAGTGAGTTCGCCCTCGGCCGGGATCGAGAAGCCGCTGGATATTCTCGCCATCGCCGCGCATCCGGACGATATCGAACAGACCTGCGGCGGCACGCTGATTCGCATGGCGGAGGCAGGCTACCGCACTGGCGCTCTGGATCTCACCGCCGGCGACATGGGCACGCGCGGGACACCCGAAATCCGGCTCAGGGAGGCGGAGCAAGCTGCCGGCCAAATGTCGCTCGCATGGCGCGGCAACTTGCGCTGGCCCGACGCGCGCCTTGAAAACACCGTCAGCGCCCGGATGAGCCTGGCCGCTGAAATTCGCAATCTACGGCCGCGCGTCGTGATCCTGCCGTATTGGGAAGCGCGCCACCCGGACCACTATCGCGCCTGCGAGATCGGATTCGAAGCTTGCTTCCTGGCCGGCCTCAAGAAGCTGGACGAAGAAACACCGCCGCACCGCCCGCACAAGATTCTCTATTCGTCTCTGTACGCCAACGTGACGCCGTCGTTCGTGGTGGACATCTCGGCTCAGTTCGAGCGCCGCATGAGCGCGCTGCTCGCGTACGAATCGCAATATGGCGCAACCGGCCCAGGCACGGACCTGTTTCCCAATCAGCAGGAAATCCGGGAACGGCTGGCCGCAGTCGCACGCTTCTACGGCAACCTGATCGGCGTGAAGTACGGCGAGCCGTTCGTGGTGAAAGAGACCATGCGAGTGGACGACATCACTATGATGGGCGTGCGGAGCTTGTAGGCTCGCAACAAGGGCTCGCTGGCGTCAAATCCCCAGTTCCGCAGTCACAGCGTTCCTCAGGCTATCGAGTTCATGCTGGATGGTGTGCCACAATTGCATCTCATCGACAGACTCGTATTCGTGCCGGTAAACGTTGCCAGCGGCTGCGACCGCTGGCCAGTCAACACGCGGATATCTCTGCTTCAGTTCGCTGTCTAGCCTGCGGGAAGCTTCGGATATGATCTCCAGCGCACGTGTCGCTGCGTAGACGGTTTTTCGGTCCGCACAAAATGCGGTGAAATCCAGCCCCGCGACAAAATTCTTGACCGCGTCGATGTTCTCCACAATGTCGTGTAGGCGCTGGCGGCTATCTTTAGAAGGCATGCACGGATTCGCGCAGAATGTTGTCGCGCAGCAGCGGTTTGAGTTTGGTCCTGTTTACAATGTCGCCACCGCCGCCCAGAAGATCGTTAATGTACAGCTTTACACGGGCATACTCGAAAACTCCCATCGGGCGCCCCGGATCGAGGTCAATCAACACATCGACATCGCTATCCGGGCGAGCTTGGCCTCGTGCCACGGACCCAAACACCGAAGCGTGTATAACACCGAGACGGTGCAGTTCGGTCTCATGCTCTTTTAGCGTTGCGAGGACCTTCGTTAGGCGATCGACCACAGCTTTAGTATGAATCGCCGCTCAGGGTCTTGCAAAGTCAATGGATCAGTGAAGCGCTGCCTGCTACAGCGGAATATTGCCGTGTTTCTTGCGCGGCATCGTGTCCACCTTATTCGCCAGCATGCGCAGCGCGCGAATCACTTTGGGGCGTGTCTCGCGCGGCTCAATCACGTCGTCGATGAAACCCCGTTCTGCCGCAACAAAAGGATTGGCGAAGCGCTCGCGAAATTCCTCGGTCTTCTGTTTGCGCATCGCTTCCTGGTCCTCTGCGGCCAGCAGCTCACGGCGATATACGATGTTCACCGCTCCCTCGGCGCCCATCACCGCGATCTCGGCCGTCGGGTAGGCGAAGTTGATATCCGTGCGCAGGTGCTTGGAACCCATAACGTCATACGCGCCGCCATAGGCCTTGCGCGTGATTACCGTGATCTTGGGCACCGTCGCTTCCGCGTAAGCGTACAACAGCTTCGCGCCCTGGCGGATGATCCCGCCGAACTCCTGATCGGTTCCTGGAAGAAAGCCAGGCACATCCACGAACGTTAGGATCGGAATATTGAACGCATCGCAAAAACGCACGAAGCGGCCGCCCTTCACCGACGAGTTGATGTCCAGGCACCCAGCCAGAAATGCCGGCTGGTTAGCCACGATCCCGACGCTCTGCCCGCCCATGCGTGCGAAGCCCACCACGATATTCCTGGCCCAGTGCTCGTGCACTTCGAAGAACTCGCCGTCGTCCACCACGCGATGAATAATATCCTTGATGTCGTATGGCAGGTGTGAGTCGGCTGGAACCACCGTGTCGAGCGACGCGTCCCTGCGGTCGATCGGGTCGCTCGACGGCTTGGGCACCGCGTCGTCCCGGTTGTTCTGCGGGATATAGGAAACCAGCTCGCGAATCATCCGCAGGCAATCGGCGTCATCCTGCGCCAGAAAGTGCGCCACGCCGCTAATAGCGTTGTGCGTTTCCGCCCCGCCCAGCTTTTCCTTGGTGACATCTTCGTGCGTGACGGTCTTGATCACGTCCGGCCCGGTGACGAACATGTGGCTGGTGTGATTCACCATGAAGACGAAGTCAGTCAGCGCGGGCGAATAGACGGCACCGCCGGCGCACGGACCCATGATGGCGGAAATCTGAGGGATCACTCCGCTCGCCAGCGTGTTGCGCAGGAAGATATCGGCGTAGCCTGCCAGCGAAAGCACGCCTTCCTGGATGCGCGCGCCGCCGGAATCGTTCAGCCCGATCAAGGGCGCGCCGGTCTTGAGCGCCAGATCCATGATCTTGCAGATTTTGAGCGCGTTGGCTTCCGACAGCGAGCCGCCGAATACCGTGAAATCCTGCGCGAAAACGTAAACTGGACGGCCGTGAATGCGCCCGAAGCCGGTGACGAAGCCGTCGCCGTCGATCACCTGCTGGTCCATGCCGAAATCGGTGCAGCGATGCCGCACCAGCTTGTCCATCTCCTCGAAAGTGTTTTCGTCCAACAGCAGGTCGATTCGCTCGCGCGCCGAAAGCTTGCCTTCCTTATGTTGCCGCGCCTTCCGCTCTTCGCCGCCCCCCGCCTCGGCAATGGCGTGGCGGCGCCGCACCTCCGAAAAACGATCTATGGACATAGAAATCTAACAGTAGCAGGTAGGCTGGCGCGCGTGATCGGCTTCTTGCCTACTGCGCGTAGTATCCGCTGCGGCACTTAACCTCGGCCGCTGGATATTTCTTCTGCGCATCCGGCGTAAGCTTCACACTGATGTGGCGGAACGTCCCGGGTTGCGACTCGGGCGCGTGATAAGCCAGCATGTAGCGCGAGCGGATGCGTTGGATCATCTCGCCGAAGGTTTGCGACGCTTCGCCCACCTTCACCCACTCCCCGCCCGTTTCTTCCGCCAGGTGGAACACGTTGGCGGGCGTCTCGTCCTTGCCCTCTCGATTCGGAAACATCCCCAGCCCAGGCGGGTTCGGCCGGATAGCGCGCCCGGTCACAATTGCATTCAAGACCGTGTCCGCTTTGTCGAGCTCCCGGATTACCTGACCATCGGTGAGCTGAAAACTGGTGGCGAGATTATCGGTCAGGATCAGGATCGCGCGGCGGCCGCCGGGGCTGGCATTTTTCGCCATGTAGTGCGCCGCATCCACGATGGCGGAATTGATGTTGGTGGTGACGCCAACGTCCCAATCCTTCATCGCGCCCGAGATCTGCCGCGCGCTCTCGGCCAGATTGTCGCTGAAATCCTGATGAACGGCCGTGCTGCGGGCGAACACCATGATGGCTACGCGATCGGCCGGCCGCAAATGGTCCAGCGCCTCGCGCGCGCTCTGCGCGATCTGATCGATATAGGGCCGCATGCTGTCGCTGATGTCGAACAGCAGGAGCAAATTCACCGGCTCGTCGCCATGCTCGAAAGAAACGATGCTTTGCGGCTGGCCTTCGTCGCTGACGATGAAGTCGTCCTTGCCGAGCCCGGGCACCAGGTCCTTACCTTGCGTAACCTGGACGTCCACGCGCACATCCGCCACGCCGGTCTTGAACACGGGCTGGCCTTCATCCTGGGCGCGCAGAGGCGCTAGGATGAAGATCGTCGAGATGAAGAACATCGTTGCCGGGACGGCCGGCCACATCGACCACGGTAAGACTGCTCTGGTGCGCGCCCTCACGGGCATTGATACCGACCGGCTCAAGGAAGAAAAGCAGCGCGGCATATCCATAGATCTAGGTTTTGCTCACCTGACGCTTTCCCAAAGCCTGCGCCTCTCTCTGATAGACGTGCCCGGCCATGAAAGGTTCATCAAAAACATGCTGGCCGGCGTGGGAGGCATCGACTTTGTTCTGTTCGTAATTGCAGCCGATGAATCTATTAAGCCACAAACGCGAGAACATTTCGACATCTGTATGTTGTTGGGTATCCGGAAAGGCATCGTAGTGCTCACTAAGGCCGATCTCGTAGATCCGGACCTGCTGGAGCTGGTGCGTCTCGAAACTGACGAATTCGTACGCGGATCTTTTCTGGAAGGCGCCCCGGTGGTTGCCGTCAGCTCCACCACCGGCACGGGCCTGGACGAGTTGCGCGCCGAAATCGCGAAGCTGGCGGCTTTCATCGCCGAGAAAGATGCTTCGCTCTATTTCCGCCTGCCGATCGACCGCGCCTTCAGCATGCGCGGCTTCGGCGGCGTGGCCACCGGCACGCTGATTTCTGGCTCCGTGCGCTTGGAACAGGAAGTGGAGCTGTTTCCTTCCGGCCGCCGCGTGCGGGTGCGCGGCATCCAGGTTCATTCGAAGAGCGTGGACCAGGCCACGGCCGGACAGCGAACAGCTTTGAACCTGGCCGGCGTGGAGGTCTCCGAGCTGGCCCGCGGCATGACGCTGGCCGAGAGCGGGCGCTTTCGTCCCACCACCCAAATCGACTGCGCTTTTGAGCTGTTGCCCTCGGCGAAACCGATGAAACATCGCGCGCCCGTACACTTCCACGCCGGCACAGCGGAAGTGGAAGCCGAGGTGCGGCTTCTCAAAGGAACCGAACCGCTCGCCCCCGGCACGCGCGATTACATCCGTCTGCTTTTGAACGAGCCGCTGGTGCTGCTGCCGGGAGATCGCTTCATCGTGCGGATGTTTTCGCCGGTCGTCACTATCGGCGGCGGAGTGGTGCTGGATGTCGCTGGTCCCAAGCGCGGCAGCCCCGAGCGTTTGCGAATTCTCGAGCAATCCTCCCCCTCCGAAAGAATCGCGCTGCTGGCCGCCGAGTCCCGCTACGGCCTGGGAATGCCGGACTTGGTGGCGCGCACCGGATGGCTGGAGGCCGAAATCGAGAAAGCCTCCGCGACCCCGCAATTGATCGTCTTTCGCTCGCCGCATTTTTGGATTCTGGATGCGAGTTGGGCCGCCAAGCAATTGGAAACCATTCATGAGCAACTCAAGCAGTTCCATCGGCGGAATCCGCTTCTGGCTGGAGTATCCAAGGAAGCGCTGCGCAGCAAATTGATGCCGGGAGCCCCGCCCTGGCTGCTGGATGCGCTGCTCCAGCGCGCGAAAACCCTGGCCGTCGATCAAGAAACCGTGCGCCTCCAATCCCACAGCGTCGCCTTTAAGCAGGACGAGCAGCAGGCCGCTCAAAAAATAGAGAGCGCTTTTCAAAGCGCCGGTTTGGCCGTCCCCAGCTTGCAGGAGGTGCTGGCCAAGTCCGGCGTCGAGACCAACCGCGCCCGCACGCTGCTTCAATTGCTGCTCAAAGACAAGCGGCTGGTCCGTGTAAGCGATGAACTGGTGTTCCATTCCACAGCGCTCGAATCCCTGCGCGGGATGCTGGCTCAGAAAAAAGGCCGGCGCTTCGCCGTTCCCGAGTTCAAGGAGTGGACCGGCGTGTCGCGCAAATACGCGATCCCGCTGCTCGAATTTCTGGACCGCGAGCGGATCACACGACGGGAAGGCGACGCACGCGTCGTGTTGTGAAACGTGGAATCGCTGTTCTACACTCTTCGGCTGGCGCGGAAATGCAAAGCCAAACTGAACACCATGCCAGCCAGGAATATCCAGAACAGCACCTTCGACATCCCCGCCAGAGTAATCGCGCTAGTCTCGATGCCGATCGCGCGTACTCCAATCGCAGCTACAAAAAAGGCAATTGCCCAACCCAACATCGGCGGACCCTTTCGGTTGTCAGACGCCGTTTTGAGGCAAATTGTGTCACCGGCGTGACAACCCGACCGCGAATCTGGCCTCAGGAACATCTTGACAGAAGGCGAACAAAAGGCGAATAATTATGAGCGCGTAGTATGCTCTTCGAGTGCGATCCTCCCCCGCGCCTCATAGGCATTGCCCGGTTGGCAGCTTCCAGCGATCTTCTTGAAGCTAAACGGGCAGTGGAATACTTCGAGCTGGAGACCAGGCGCTTCATCGGGCGTGGTTCGGGCCGCATGCGCTCCGTCTGGACATTGAATCCTTACCGGGGCTGCGAATTCGGCTGCAAATATTGCTACGCACGGTATGCCCACGAATTCATGGAACTGCGCGATCCGGACCTGTTCGAGCGCAAGATCTACATAAAACAATTTCAAAAGCAGGCGTTTCGGGCCGAATTGCGCCGCCTTAAGGCCGGCGAGACCATCTGGATTGGGACCGCGACCGACCCTTATCAGCCAGCCGAGCGGCGCTTCCGCATTACGCGCGGTATCCTGGAGGTTTTTTCGGGGGAACGAGGCTTCGATTTAGGGATCACCACCAAGTCCGACCTGGTGGCGCAAGATGCTGGGTTGTTGGCCGAGATCGGCCGCCGGAACAGCGTCGGTGTTCACCTCACCATCACGACGCTGGATGAAAAGCTGGCGCGGCTGCTCGAACCGCGCGCTCCTCGCCCGGCCCTGCGGTTGCGCGCTCTGAAGAAGCTCAGCGATGCGGGAGTGCGGGTCTCCGTGCTGGCCCATCCGGTGATGCCGCTGATCAACGACAGCGAGGAGCGCCTGGATCAAGTGTGCGCCGCGGCCGCCGCCAACGGGGCTGCGGCCTTCAGCGCCGGACCGCTGTTTCTGAAACCCTGCGCGCAGCAGGTGTTCTTTCCATTTCTCGAACAGCATTTCCCGCATCTGGTGCGCCGTTACAAAGGGCGATTCGAAAACAGCCCGTATCTCAAAGGAGCCTATCCGGAAATGATTGAACAGCGAGTGCAAAAGATCCGGGCGCGTTACCGCATGAAGCTTCGCGAGGCGCCCGAATGGCCGGCGAGCGATCAGCTGGAGCTGTTTGCCGAGCCCGAGCGGCGGGCCGCGTTACTCGTTGCAGCAAGTTGTACTCGGCATTGATCCGCGCTAGACTCTACTTGGAAGGCCAAGGTAGGGGTTGAACCTATTGCTCGGGGGTTGCAGGCCCCCGTCGCAGCACCAGCCACGATTAGCTCCTTGGCCACTGTCCGGGCGGGGCCATATTTCTATGGCCCCGCACATGTCTCTAGAGTCTAGAGTTTAGAACTTTGGTGTAGACTGGTGGCCCCCGGTTTCGTATAATGCAGTCGTAGCCTGATTTCACTGAAGTATCCTTTCGAACTCGACAATCGTTTAGGATCAAAGGCTTACAGGGTACCCAAGGGTCTCCAAACTCCGGGTACCCTGTTCGTTTTTAAACAGCTCTCCCTTTCTTTCCGCCCTCCAAAACCAAGTGTCGCTGGCCATTCTGCGTGAAGTAATCCTCTGGTATCTGAAACTCCAATAGAATATCCCCTTCTCCTATTTCTACAGGGATGCTCCGTGTTTCCGAGTAATCCAGGCCGATGTAGTCAAAGAATGTCTTCGCCGAGAAGCCGGCACCATTGCCTTTGACGCCATACGCAATTTTGTAGGAGCGGGGATCTTTCTTTGTAATGGAGCGAATCCCAACTTTCCGCAAAGTTGCATCCCATAGTAGCAATACATTCTCTGCCGCATCTTTCTCCAGCTTAGCAGTCGCTGCTTTGTTAAACTGAAGACGCCCCATTTTGTTGAAGGTGACAGCCGGAGAGGCCATCCTACGGACTTTCCGTGTGAATATCTCGTAAGGCAATTTGTAGCGCTCCTTTCAAACTCGACATCTAATGTTACAACGTATTTTCCCCATGTGTCAATGCAGGTAGCGGACTTAATCACAGAACGAAGAAACACTGTAATTGTCGAACAGTGCGACGAAATCAATTCTGGGCGATATGGACCTTTGTTCGTTCCTGTAAGTTTTGACTTTTCTGCTGGTTAGCGCGAATATGGAGGTGGAAGAATCGGCCCTTCCGCTACGCCCCTGATTGAAGCAGGCGAAAGCCTCGCGTAGTGGAAGGGTCTTTGCGTTTCGGGGGCAACTTACAGCGTGCCTGAAAAGACAGCCGTATTGATGGATGGCGGATTCGTCAAAAAGAAACTGCAAGAGACGAACGGAAGGTTCCCGACTGTGCGCGATGTCGTGGATCTGGTTACCACTACTATGGCGAAGAGTGCGCTAGCTGGGGCGACGGTCTTCCGTATATATTTCTATGACGCTCCTCCTTTCGAGGGGAAGGCAACGAATCCAATCGATGGAAGCGTTCTAAATTTTTCTGCTACGCCACAAGCCAGTCAGAACCAGGCTCTTCTCCAGTCCCTCGAGCTTCAGCCTAATTTTGCAGTTCGCCGTGGCGTTCTGACTCTGACAGGCTGGAAACTCGGCAAGAACGCCATACGATCGATTTCTAGAGCACCGCGTGCAATTACCGGTAGAGATCTCGTCCCAGACATGGGTCAGAAGGGTGTCGACATGCGTATCGGATTGGATATTGCGTGGCTTTCCCTCAAAGGAATCGTGGATGCGCTAGTGTTGGTGACAGGAGACTCAGATTTTGTGCCAGCGATGAAATTTGCACGGAGGGAGGGCATTCGAGTGTACCTGGAGACGCTAGGCCATGGGGTGAGGACAGAACTGAAAGTACACGCCGACATAGTCCTGTGACGTCATCGTTGTTCTTTCTTCGCAGCCCTATTTTTTGCGCATTGCCGCGATCTTGCGGAAGTAGCCCGGTCCACGCCTTGCTTTTTCTTGCCGCCCTTCGCGCCTAGCACTGCGGCAGGTTTCACTGCGAGAAGTTCATCGGCCAAAGAATAGCGGCCCTTAGGAGTTCGCGTGCCCGCTGGGACCGGCTTCAAGGTAGATCAATAGTGGACAGAAGTGAATCAGCCCCGGCGATCAGATTCCGAAGCGCATTGAAAGCGTTTTGGCATGACTCAACGTAACCCCAGTCAGCGGCATAACACAAGCGTTGTTGAGCAACGAGCCGCGTAACACAGGCGAACGGCGGCCGGCGGCAGTAGCGACTTTACAACGCAAAGTAGATTCCGTATAATCGTCCTATGGCTACCGTTCAGCCCATTCGTGGTGTTCGCCGCGAGCCGGTTTCTCTCCAGGTCCATGCCATGGACAACCTGCAATTCATCCGGGAAACCATGGAACGCGCCGCTTCGTTCACGGCCGTGCCCGGCTGGGGAGGTTTCGTGATCGGCCTGAGCGCGTTGCTGGCCGCCGCGATCGCGTGGCGCTTGAGCGGCAAATCCTGGTTGATCGCCTGGCTCATCGAGGGCGCGTTCGCCATCGCCTTAGGCGCAATAGCGATGAAACGCAAAGCCGACTCGGCGCAGGTTCCGCTGCTTTCGGCCCCCGCGCGAAGGTTTGTCCTCAGTTTCGCGCCGCCCTTCATGGTGGGTGCGCTGCTGACGATCATTCTCTATCGCGCCGGCCTGTTTGGCGCCATTCCGGGAACCTGGCTGTTGCTTTACGGGACCGGCGTGGTCACCGGCGGCGCATTTTCGGTGCGTGTGGTTCCCGTGATGGGGCTGTGCTTCATGCTGGTGGGCGCGGTGGCCCTGTTTTGCCCGTTCGCCTGGGGCACGGCGTTCCTGGCGGCTGGATTTGGCGGCCTGCATTTGATTTTTGGATTGATCATCGCCTGGAAATACGGCGGATAAAAGAGGTACCAAAGTGGCTAAGCAAAATACGGTTCGAAAGGAGCCCCCGGTCGACAAACAAGCCAACCGCGTGCCGGCGGGTGGGAAGGAACTTGCGGAGCTGGATCGCTTGATTCACGAGCGCATGCGGCTGGGCATCGTGAGCGCTCTCGCCGCCAACCGTTCCCTGACCTTCAATGAGCTGAAGAAACTTTTAAAGACGACCGATGGAAACCTGAGCGTGCACGCCCGCAAGCTGGAAGAAGCGGACTACATCGCCTGCACCAAGTCGTTCGAGGGCCGCATGCCCAAAACGGAATATCGCCTGACCGAAGCCGGCCGCCAGGCGCTCGAGAAATATCTGCGCCACATGGAAGCGCTGATTCAAGCCATGCGCGAGCTGTAGGCGAGTTTTTTTGGAGCCATACTTTATGTCTCAAAGCACTTCGAGTCCGCTGCACGCCGCGATCATCATGGATGGCAACGGACGCTGGGCCGCCCAGCGCGGTCTTCCGCGAGTAGCCGGGCATCGCGCCGGCGCCGAGGCCTTGCGCCGCACGGTGGAATCGGCCCCCGATCTCGGCATTAAGACGCTTACCGTGTATGCGTTCTCGTCCGACAACTGGCGGCGCCCACCGGCGGAAGTTTCAGCGCTGATGAAAATGTTTCACCTGTATCTGCGCCGGGAGCAAGCGCGTTGCATCGCCAATGGTGTCCGCGTATCGGTGCTCGGACGGCGGGACCGGCTGCCGCGCATGTTGCTGCCGATAGTCCAAGGCTGCGAGCAGGCTACCGAGCACGGCCGGACGCTGCATCTCCGCCTGGCGGTGGACTATTCATCGCGCGATGCCATCATCGCCGCGGCATTGAAGCTCGCCAAGCACGCCACCCGCGAAGATTTCCTGCGGGCGCTCGGCGGGACGGATGTGGACCTGCTGATTCGCACCGGCGGAGAGCAGCGCCTGAGCGATTTTTTGCTGTGGGAGTGCGCCTACGCCGAACTGGTGTTCACGCCCGTGATGTGGCCCGATTTTCAGGCCTCCGACCTGGCCGCCGCAGTCTCGGAATTCCATTCGCGCGAGCGCCGCTTCGGCTCGCTCCCAAAAGTCGCGCTGGCTTAACACGGGATTTCAGACGCTCAATTGTCTTCGGCGGCTGAAAACACTTTTACCTGGTTCGGCTGCAGGGGTGTGACGGCTAGTGTCAGAACCTTTGCCACGGGATCCTTGCCGGTGTAAAACAGCTCGGTGGTCCAGTCCAGAGTTGGGTTCCGCTTTACGTTTCCGTGCAGATCGAGGCGTGCGCCGCTGGCGGTTTCCACTCGGGTCTCGATCGCAAAGCTGTCCACCGTGGAATCGTTAGTGGACACGCTCCCGAGCGATGCCAGAAACAGCGGAAGAATAACCGCCAGCTTGTACATACACATCACCATTCCTTATACTCACGCCCGGGCTATCGAGTGCCAGCCTTTGTCTTAGATAGCGCTGTCGAAACGCAAATTGCCTCATTTCGCTAATATGGGCTGTTCACTTTCAAAGGGTCATGCCAGGAGATGCTCCCATCAGTCCCGACATCACGGGACTCTTAAAGCGCTGGAAAGAAGGCGACCGGCAGGCCTTGGCTAGCCTGGCGTCGGCCGCCTATCAGGATCTGCACTCGATCGCTGCCCGCTATCTGAGACGCGAAGGCTCGGGCCACACCCTCCAGGCCACCGGCCTGGTGAACGAATTGTATCTCCGCTTAGCGCAGATCCGCGAAATTGAGCTGATTGACCGCCGTCATTTTTACGCCTTTGCGGCGCAATTGATGCGCATGATCCTCATCGACCATGCCCGTCAGTCGCGCGCGCAGAAGAGGCCCGGTTCCGCCACCCGCGTGCCGCTGCACGAGGAAATGGCCTGGATTGACGCCGCCAGTGAAGAGCTGCTGGCGCTCGATTCGGCGCTGGACGAGTTGGAGAGAATCGACGAGCGGAAAGTTCGCGTGCTGGAGCTTCGATTCTTCCTGGGTTGTACCAACGAGGAAGCGGCCGAATTTCTGAACATCTCTCGCGCCACCGTCGACCGCGATCTGGAATTTTCCAAGGCCTGGCTGTTCCGGAGGCTGTCTCCAGCCGGCGGCGAACGGAACGCCTGAGTCCTCAGGATTCGCCCGCCGCCTGGCGCAGCAATGGTTTCAGGTTCAGATTGCGGATCAGGCGGTGCAGGTAGTTGGGATGTAAACCGAGTCTGCGCGCCGCCTCCGTGTAGTTGCCCCCGGCCTGCTCCACCGCGGCGATGATGACATTCTTCTTGGCCTCGCGCACCGTGTCGTGGAACGCGCTCACGGAGGTCGCGGACGGGGTTGGTCCACTCTTTTCGATGACGACCTCGGGCAGATCCTCCGGCAGGATCAGGTCAGACGAGCCTAGAACGACCGAGCGCTCGATGGCGTTTTCCAACTCCCGCACGGTCCCTGGCCAATCGTAGTTCAGCAGGAAAGCGCGCGCCTGGGGCGAGATTCCCAGCACGTTGCGATTGGCCCGCTTGGCGTATTTGGCGGCGAAATAACTGGCCAGCAGTGAAATGTCTTCGCGGCGTTCCCGGAGCGGGGGCATGCGCAGGGAGACCACGTTGAGCCGGTAGAACAGGTCCTCGCGGAATCGCCCTTTCTTGACTTCCTCTTCCAGATCCCGGTTGGTGGCGGCGATCAAACGCACGTCCAGCTTGATGGTTTTGGTGCTTCCCACGCGCTCAAACTCGCGTTCTTGCAGCACGCGCAAAAGTTTCGCCTGCAGCGTGGGCGCCAGCTCGCCGATCTCGTCCAGAAACAACGTACCGCCCTCGGCCGTTTCGAGCTTGCCTTTCTTCTGCGCGATGGCTCCCGTGAAGGCGCCTTTTTCATGGCCGAATAGTTCGCTCTCCAGCAGGCTCTCGGCGATGGCGGCGCAATTGATGGCCATGTACGGTTTGTTGGCTCGCGTGCTGTTGCGGTGGATCGCGCGCGCCACCAGTTCTTTACCGGTGCCGCTCTCTCCGAAGATCAGCACCGTGGAGTCTTTCGACGCCACGCGATTGATGAATTGATACACCTCGCGCATGCGCGGACTTTCGCCCACCATGTTGTGCTCGACATTCATCTCCGATTGCAGGCGCCGGTTCTCTTCCTCCAGCCATTCCATGTGCTGCGCGCTCTCTAGCGCCAGAGCAGCGATGCTTCCCATCGCGGTCAGCAACTGCAGGTGATCCTCGTCGAAGCTAGCGTCCGGATTGCTGGCATCCAGGTAGATGACTCCCAGGACGCGGTCGAACACTTCCAGCGGAACCGCCAGCACGCTGCGGATATGCCGCACCACGACGCTTTCTGTCGAGCCGAATGCCTCCGTGGCCGGCAGATCGTTGCACAACACGGCTACGCCTTCGGCGAGAACCTGAGAGACGATGGTGCGGCTGACTTGCACCGCGTGGTTCGGCCCACTGTGCCGGTCCCAGCCAAAAATGGATGTAGGCTCCTCGATGCCCTGATCGCAAAGCAGGATCGCGGCGCGGTCGGCCGGCGCCACTTCCAGGATTAACTCGAGTACCTGTTTTTCCAAGGCCACCAGGCCCCGTACCGAATTCACCGCTTTGCTGACACGCAGCAGCGCATTGAGATCGCGAACCATCCGCGCGCTGGGTTTGATTTTCTCCAGGTCTCGCAAATAGCGCGCGTCCTGCTTGCGCAGGATGATGGTTGAGCCGGCGCCGGTGTCGGTCTGATCGAACTCCACCGAAGAGGCTTTCGGGGTTGGCTCCGCATGCGGCACCACGAACACGAACAGCGAACTCCCGATCTTGATTTCATCGCCTGTGGCGAGAATCCGCTCCGTCACCGGTACTCCGTTGACGAAGGTACTATTGCGGCTGTTCAGATCGCGGATTTTGAAGCCTTCGGCTTCGCGAGTAATCAGGCAATGGCGCCGCGAGACGGAAGCATCCAGCAGGGAGACGCGATTCGAAGGTTCGCGTCCCAGGGAGACTTCATCCTCTCCCAGAGGTATGCTGTTGCCCTTGAGGGGGCCGGCGATCGCTTCAAGTTCGGCAGTCTCGACCATTCGGCCTAGGTACGAGTATAGCGGATGGACGGTGAATTTCGAGCTTTTGATAAACGTCGTGTCCGAGAGGAATAGTCTTTTGAATCTTGGCGAGCCGAAGTTCTAAGCACAATACCCTATCCGTAGGGATAGGGCTTTCTATCGGAACGGATAGTTCGCAAGCTCCAGGCGTTCTAAGCATCATCCCTGGCTGCGGAAATATCATTCTTCGGTTCAATAAGATCCATCTACTTAGAACCTTCCCGGCCGAAGTTGTGGTACCTTGGCCCCAGGCTTGCAATACTAAGAGCGTAAGTTGATAAAAAGAAGGAGGAAATGAAAATGAGGACCAAGACGAATATCAAAGCTGGCAACTCTGTTTGGGGCAGCTAGTCTCGACCATCGACCTCCAGGTTCGTTAGCGCCTGATCCGGTTCGAACCGAGCCAAAGGCAAGCGCAGCTGCGATCCGGTAGAACGTCTGGCGCAAACTGAGATTTGAATAACCGCAACTTCGCCCTCCCGGGTTGAAGCTGCGGTTTTTCATTTGCTCCCGCAGCCGGCTGGCGCGGGTATTACTGCCTTTCGAGAGTTGATCCTGGATCTTGACGAGCAAGAGTTCTAAGCACAATACCCTATCCGCAGAGATAGGGTTTCTATCGGAACAGATAGCCTGCAAGCCTCGAATCCCTTAGAAGTCTTCCCAACAGAGTGCCATCCCGCAGAAATATCCTTCGGCGATTCAATAAGATCCAACTATTTAGAACTCCCACGGTCGAAGTTGTGGTACGTTGGCCCCAAGCTTGCAGTTCTAAGGTGCGTAAGTCGACAAAAAGAAGGAGGGAATCACATGAGGACCAAGACGAACATTAAAGCCGGCAATTCTGTTTGGGGCAGCTAATCTCCGACAGTTCGACTTCGAAGTCTTACGCCTGATCGTTCCAGCCGTGCCAAAGGCGAGCGCAGCTGCGATCCGGTAGAAACGTGTGGCGTAAAACTGAAAGTGCCAAAAACCGCAGTTCCGCTTTCCGGCGGAGTTGCGGTTTTTTATTGCTTTAGCCCGCTATCCCGTACAATGTTTGTTTCAGGTACGGATCTCGATGCCGGAATTGCTCCAAGATCTTCGCTACGGGATACGCGTGCTCGCCAAGGGTCCCGCAGCGACAGCCATTAGTGTTCTAGCACTGAGCCTGGGCATCGGCGCCAACAGCGCGATATTCAGTGTCATGAATGCGATCCTGATTCGCCCGCTTCCTTATCAGGACTCAGGCCACCTGGTAGCGGTATTTGAGAACAAGCTCAGCCAAGGCATGCGCAGGCAGCCCGTGTCGCCGCTGGACTATCAGAGTTTTGCCGAACAGAACGACGTATTCGATGGAATCGGCGCCATCCGAAGCCAAACCCTCACGGTGACCGGGCGGGAGCTGCCTGAGCGCATCGAAGGGGCGGCTATTTCTCCCAGCATCTTCAAAATCCTGGGAATGCACCCGGCGCTGGGACGCGCCTTCGCGTCCGACGAAGATCAGCCTCAAAAAAACTCGGCCGTGGTCATTAGCGATGGCCTGTGGCGGCGGCGCTTCGGAGGCGATGCCAACATCCTCGGTTCGCCATTGGTTTTGGACGGCAAGAGCTACTCGGTGGTGGGAATCGCACCGCCCGGGTTTCATTTGGTGGACAACCCAGCGGAGCTGTGGATCCCTTACACCCCGAATCCGGTGGAACTGACGCCCTACTGGCAGGGGCTCCGTGTCTTAAAGGTTCTCGCACATCTCAAAGCCGGCGTGAGTCCGCGCCAGGCCGAGATCGGGATGCAGGCCATCGCCCGCGGGCTGGAGAAAATGAATCCCGGCACTAACGCCGGCTACGGCGCCGAAGTGATTCCTCTTCAGGATCAAGTGGTGGGGAACATCGGAGCAACGCTGTGGATCTTGACCGGCGCCGTAGCCTTTGTTCTGCTGATCGCTTGCGCCAACGTGGCCAACCTGCTGCTGGCACGCGCCGGCTCGCGCCAGAAAGAAATCGCGATCCGCAGTTCGCTGGGAGCGAATCCGGCGCGGATCGTGCAGCAGATGCTAACCGAAAGCGTGCTGTTGGCCCTGATCGGCGGAGCGTTCGGTCTGGCTTTGGCATATTGGGGTATTACAGCGATCGTAAAGTTTGCGCCCGCCAACATTCCGCGGTTGGAAGAGATTTCACTCGACTGGCGAGTGCTGCTGTTTACACTGGCGATATCCGTGATCACCGGCGTGGTGTTCGGACTCGCGCCTGCCCTGGCGAGTATCCGGCCGGATTTGAATTCCGTACTGCGCGCTAGCGGCCGTTCGACCACCGGCAATCTGCGCAGCACCCGGATGCGGGACATGCTGGTGATTTTCGAGATCGCGGGGTGCGTAGTGCTGGTCACCGCCGCCGGACTCTTGATCCGCAGCCTGGCACGGCTCCAGCAGGTGGATCCGGGCTTCCGGGCCGATCACGTTCTGACCATGGAATTCGCGCTGCCGAAGACCTTGTATCCGGGCCTCAAGGTGGCTTCCTTTTACAAACAGCTCCTGGATCGCGTGCAGCGTTTGCCGGGAGTGCAATCGGCGGGCATCTGCAGGTATCTGCCCATGAGCGGGCCGGACGTGAGCCTGAATTTTCATATTGAAGGTCAGCCGTTGCTGGCGGTCGCCGATCAGCCGCGAGCCAAGTTCCGGGCGGCCAGCGGCGGCTACTTCACGGCGCTGGGCATTCATTTGATCAGGGGACGCGTCTTCAATGCATCCGACGGAGAACACACCCCCAAAGTGGTGGTCATCAATGCGGCCACGGCCGAACGTTACTGGCACGAACAAGATCCGGTGGGCAGACGCATTCTTTCCGGCAACGACGATAACGCGTGGTCGACCATCATCGGCGTGGTGGCCAACGTGAAGCACGCAGGCCTGGATGCCGAGACCAGCCCCGAGACCTACTACGACTACCAGCAAATCCCGGCCGACGCCATCAACTTCGCCGAGTCCGTCATGTACCTGGCGATCCGCACCGGCTCGGACCCGGCCGCGATGACGTCGGCGGTGCGCAACGAGCTTCGCGCCGTGGATCCCGACCAGCCGGTCTTCAACGTCCGCACCATGGACCAGGTGGTGGAAAGCTCCATCGCCCAGCCCCGCTTCCGCACGTTGTTGCTAGGAATATTCGCCTCACTCGCTCTGGTTCTGGCGGCAATCGGGCTTTATGGTGTTATGTCTTATTCGGTGACCCAGCGGATCAACGAGCTGGGCGTGCGCGTGGCACTGGGCGCGCAGCCCAGCCAAATCTGGAGTCTGGTAGTGGGCCGCGCTCTAGGGATGGCTTGCATCGGCGTGGGCATCGGGCTGATCATCGCCAGCCTCACCACTTGGACTCTATCGCGGCTGCTATTCGGGGTCCGCGCGATGGATGTCTTGACGTTCTTTGCCACGTGTGTCTTGACGATGCTGGTGGCCCTGGTAGCCAGCTCGCTCCCCGCCTTGCGAGCCATTCGAGTGGATCCGGCTGTCGCTCTGAGAGCCGAATAACTGCATTCTTGCTATCTGGCTGAGGACGCTCTGGCGTCTCCGGAGAACTCGCTCCAGCAGCCAGCGCTCGCGCCCAACCAATTTATTCATAAAGTCTTAGCCCAAATCGTCGATTAACAAAGGTGGGCAGTGTGTCTGCGAATCGCTGAATCGAACTGGGCCAAAGCGGCGCAAGAGCGCGGATTACACGCCGCACGGCGCTGGGGAATGCGGTAAGCAGCCGGGACTTCGAGAAATGAGCGGCGCGAGCGAAGGGCTAAAGGTGGAAAACGGACAGTCTGATCAACTCAGCACTGCCGCGAGAGTCTATATCGCGGTGGTCGGGTGCGCGAGCGTCCTGGGCGCGTTCCTGACTATCGGTTCAAACCCTCTGCAGTTCTCGAGCCGATTCTTGCTTTATCTTTGCCTCGCCTTGGCAAGCGGTGGAATGAAAGTGCCCTATCCCGGCGGGGCTGGTAATCTCTCGGTAGGCTTCGTCCTCACCATGCTGGGGATGTTGGAGCTAGGCCCCACCGGAGCGCTGGTGCTGGCCATCGCGGGTGGCGCCGCTCAAACAGTTTTTCGCAAGCAAGACCGGCACAAGGTTGCTCGCTTCCTCTTCAATACCACGTCGCTCGCTCTGGCGGCGCTGGCGTCCGCCTGGCTATTTGAAGCGCCCTTATTCCGATCCCCCGCCGATTGGGAATTCCTGCGAGTCATGCTGTCCGGCGTCACCTACTTCGCGGTGAATCTGACCTTGCTGGCGATGATCATTTCGCTCGCCGAGCGGCAGCGGTTCATCAAAGTGTGGCGGAGCTTTTCCTATTGGGCGTTCTTTTACTACTTGATCGCAGCGGCCCTGGCTGAAGTGGTTCACATCGCCACGCGCTCGCTGGGCTTCTCCTTCACGCTGGCCTTGCTGCCGCTGCTTTACGCCGTGTACCGCTCCTTCCGGGTGTATTTCGAGAAACTGGAACAGGAGCGAGCGCATGCACAAGACACGGCGGCCTTGCATCTGCGCACCATTGAGGCGCTGGCCATGGCCATCGAGGCCAAGGACGAGTGCACGCATGAGCACTTGCGCCGGGTCCAGGTTTATTCGCTCGAGTTGGCCAAACACCTGGGCCTTCCCGAGGAGGAATTGCACGCTCTCCAGGCCGCCTCTATCTTGCACGATATCGGTAAGCTGGCCGTGCCGGACCACATCATCTCGAAACCGGGCAAGCTCACGCCCGAAGAGTTCGACAAGATGAAGATCCACACCATCGTGGGCGCGGAGATTTTAGAGCAAGTGGCCTTTCCCTACGCGGTGGCGCCGATTGTGCGTTCGCACCACGAGAAATGGGACGGGAGCGGGTATCCGGATGGTTTGGTAGGCGAGCAGATTCCAATCGGCGCGCGAATTCTATCGGCGGTGGATTGCCTGGACGCACTGGCCAGCGACCGCCAGTACCGGCGCGCTCTTCCTTTAGACGAAGCCATGGAGTACGTGGCCGGCTTGGCGGGCCGGCATTTCGATCCCAAAGTAATCGAGATTCTCAAGAAGCACTATCGGGAGTTCGAACGCCTGGCGCAAAGCACGCCTTTCGCGATTACCCGTCTCAGAAAAGACATTATCGTGAACCGCGGCGGTGCGCCCGACGCGGGCTACGAAAAGAATCAGGCGGCGCCCACCGAGCCGGACGCTTCAGCCAAGTCGCAAGCATCTTCGGTGGCCTCCTCGCGCCGCGGCATGCAAGCCATTTTGGAGCTGGCTCAAGATGCCAGCGGGTCACTGCGTGCCGAGGAGTTGCTCTCGCTGGCCGCGGAGCGGTTGAAATTCATTGTTCCCTATGATTGCATCGCGGTATATGTGCTCCAGGGCGAGGTACTGAAGCCGTGTTACGTAAATGGAGAGAACAGCCGCATCTTTGCAGCGCTCGAGATTCCGATCGGTCAAGGGCTGTCAGGATGGGTGGCGGAAAATGCCAAGCCCATTGTGAACGGAAACCCTTCCGTCGAGCCAGGGTACCTGAACGATCCCACCCGGTTGAGTGTTTTGAACTCGGCGCTTTCGATACCCTTGCGGGCCGGCGAGCGCGTCACCGGGGCACTCACGTTGTACCGGGCGGACAAGGATGCTTATAGCAACGAACAATTGAGAGTGCTGCTGGCGATCAGCGACAAGATCGGACGCCTGGTGGAGCTGGCCCTGAAACTGGGCCCGCAGCAGGAAGCCAATCAGGACGAACTCACCGGCCTTCCCAACGGGGATTCGCTCTATGCGCACTTCCAGAGGGAACTGTCCAGGTGCCAGATACAGGGCAAGACACTGGCCCTGTTGTCTTGCGATCTGGACGGCTTCAAACAAGTCAACGACCGTTACGGGCATATCAACGGAGACGAATTCCTGAAACGCGTGGCGTC
>DATJWJ010000008.1:0-10483 GCA_035501355.1 Bryobacteraceae bacterium
GATGTTGTGCTCCTATCCAACTCCACGGATCCCACGCTGCCCACCGAACAGGGCCAGGCATTCGTTCCCATTCCAAACGCGCCCAAAGGCAAGCTGCATATTTTCGATAGCTACGCAACTCTACAGGCCACTGAGAAGCTCGCCTTCGCGCTGGAAGCAGATTACGTGATCCAGCGGCTGTACACCAATTCAGCTCCAAGCCGGACCTGGGGTGGCGCGGGGTATGTGCGTTACCAGATTTCACCGCGCATTGCGATTGCCGGTCGGACGGAATACTTGAACGACCAGGGCGGTCTCTTTACAGGTGTCACGCAGGCTTTGAAAGAGACTACCGTGACGCTCGAGCAGAAAATGCTGGAAGGTTTCCTGCTGCGCGAGGAATGGCGCGGGGACTTCTCCAATCGGCCCTATTTCTATACCAGTCAACTGGGGATCCTGAAGCGGGAACAGAATACTGCGACGTTAGGATTGGTGTGGTGGGTGGGCGCGAAAAAATCGCCCTGGTAGCCGCCGCCGTCAACGCCGCAGCAGCCCAACAACGGTCCTACTACACTCTTAGACAGGTAGAATCGTGGACAAGCGCCTTCCATTATTGATCCGCCGCGCGATGTACAACCTGCGGGGCGGATTCCTGGTTCGTCCGCTGACCATCGCACTGGTGCTGGGATGCGCCGGCGCGATCCTGTCGTGGCTGGAAGAAACGTTTCCGGCAGTCAGCGATCTGGTGCCGGCAGCGCTGTTCCCCTCCCATTCGGATCCGCAAGTCGCGCAAGTCATTCTGGGCGGCATCGCCGCCTCGATTATGACCGTGGTCTCCATCGTCTTCGCGATCTTGCTCATGACGCTGACGCTGGCCTCTATGCAATTCTCACCGCGCATCATCGTGAGTTTTGCAAGAGACCGTGTGACGCAGTGGACGCTGGGCATTTTTCTGGGGACGTTCTCCTACTGCATGGCCGCTCTTCCGGCCGCGCGGTCGCTGCCCCACCCGTTCGCGCCGGTGGCTACGGTTCTCGGCGCCATGTTGCTGGCTCTAGCGTGCGTAGCCTGGCTGCTGTTTTTCATTCACCATATCTCGCAGGCCATCAGTGTCAGCAACATCGTCGATCGGATCGCCTCGGAGACCGAAGCCATGATCGACGAGATGATGCCGTGGCCGCATCGGCCGGACGCTTTGGTTGATCCTCACTTACTGGAACCGAGCACCTGGGAGACTCCGCTCTTGAGCCGGCAGTCCGGCTATATCCGCTATATCGACACCGCGCGCCTCATTGCGCTGTCGAAGTGGTATCACGTGAAGGTTCACTTGCTGCGGCGCGTGGGACATTTCGTTCCAGCTGGAACACCGCTTCTGATGGTTCACCGCGGGAGCCGTCTGCCGCCGGAGGGGTGCGATGAGCTGCTTGGGACCGTGGACCTGGGTCCGTCGCGCACCTTGCAGCAGGATATCGAGTTCGGAGTCTTGCAGATCGTCGACATCGCGTTGAAAGCGATTTCGCCGGCAGTTAACGATCCCAGCACAGGCGTCACTTGCGTGGACCAGTTGAGCAGGATTCTGATCCGTTTTGCCTCGCGGGAACCCCCCGCAGCGCTGCTCTATGACCCGCCCGGCGTGGTACGCGTGAGCATCCCCTGGATCGATTTCGACGGTATGGTCAATTCGGCCTTCGAACAGATCCGGCTATACTCCAAGTCGGATACCGCAGTCAGCCTGCGAATGCTGCGGGCCTTGGGCGACATTTCAATTACTTGTGGCGACCCCGCTTATCGCCGCAGGCTCCTGGCGGTCGGAACACGCATCGTCGAGGGTTGCGCTGAAAGCCTCGGCGAGGAGGAAGTGAGACCCATGCGGGCGCGTCTGGCGGCGCTGGTAAAGCTGAGAAGTGACGTGCCCCATCAAAAAGATGAGCTGAGCCCGTCCGGCCGAAACGGGGATTGAGGATGAAGCTGGAGCGGGCTTAGGAGAGCCGGAAAAACCGGTTCTCGAAAACACCAGCCCTATGGCTACCGACCTCGACCATTCCAGCCTGCAGGACAAGAGCCTCTAAAGCTTCCACGCTCGAGCCGGCCATGCGGAGCCACATCTCATTGAACTCGCAGAGAATAGCGCCAATGCGGCGTTCCCTAAGCAGACGCGTGGCTCCCGCCAACACCTTCGGTTCGTAGCCTTCCACATCGATTTTGATCAGGTCGATGCGCTCGATCCCCAGACGTTTTGCTTCTTGGTCTAAAGGAACAACTTTAACTGTACTCTCGGAAGTATTCCCGTGCGGTACCATGGTGGGCGTGTGATTAGTGGATCCGATACCCAAATAAAGCTTTAGGGACCCGGCGGAATCGCTGAGCCCCGCCTGGATCGCTGTGACCTGCGTCAAGCCACTTTTGGCCGCCATGGCACTCAGCTTCTCGAAAGCAAACGCGCTGGGCTCGAATGCGATCACGCGTCCTTCATGCCCAACGAGCATTGCACCGAGCGCAGTATAGTAGCCGAAGTTCGCCCCTGCGTCGACGAACGTCATTCCCGGCTTCAGATAACCTTGGACCAACCGAGTCTCCCGCGGCTCGACCGTACCCATGTAGATGTGTCGTTGAATGAACTCACTCAAATCCAGCTCAAACCGCGCTCCGAAGATCTGGGCAGACCTGGTGCCGGTATCCGGGGTAATTAAACTGAGCAGGCGAGCCTTGCCTCGAAAATGAGCGGAACGCAGTAGCTCGATAAGCAATTGCATGACGTTTGTTGTTCCCTAGAGTAGCCTTCTCAGTCCATCACCTGCTCTCGCTCCTGATTGTACCGAAAACAGTGAGATTCCAGCGAGACTGCACCTTCTTCCATTTCTGTTCCATTAGTACTGGTACTCGGACGGGTCATGGCTTGCAGGTCCCAGTTTGTACATTCCAGCTAATCCGTTGAACCAAATCAACTTACCGGCACACTAGTTTCTCGCATCGAAAGCTGGTACTGCACGCAGGCAGAAGAAAAAAACCGCTACGTGCTTTGATGAATATCAATTAAGGTAAACAAATGATGGTAACAAACCGCTCCAGGTACTACTTTATTCGTACGGACAAACAGTATGCCTGGTCGATTTAAACTTGTAGCACTACTAACCTCTTTGTTTTTGATCAGTTTATCGGACGCGAGCGCTTCCGGCGTGGCGGTGTATCCGCCCTCTGTAACCTTATCGGCAGGACAGGCCCTCTCTTTCAGTGCCACTGTAGCGGTAGGTGCCGGTGCCATTGCCTGGACGCTTTCTCCACCCGTCGGAACGATCACCAACGGACATTACGTCGCCCCCAGGGTCATCGCTGCGCCCCAAACGGTGGTGGTCATCGCATCCACCACTTCCTTCCAAACCGGGAGTGCGATTATATCGTTGATGCCGGGGACGGCAACGGGTGGTCTCGCGATAACTCCGAGTGCAACCCAGAATTCGCTTTCTGTCACCCCGTCATCGGTCTCCCTGATCTCCGGCCAAACCGCGTATTTCACGGCTGTAGTGAATGGAGTCAAAAATAACGCCGCGGTAGCCTGGTCGGTCACGCCGCCAGTAGGCACGATTTGGAACGGCACTTACCTGGCGCCCGGCACTATGGCCACTTCACAAACCGTGACGGTGACGGCGACCAGCTTAAGCGGCTCGGGCCAAACGGCCAGCGCAATCGTTTCCTTAATAGCGGCGAACGTTTCCATAACGCCTCCATCGGCGTCCTTGTCGGCTGGAAAAGGGGTGACGTTCAGCGCAGTCGTGACGGGCGAGAGCAGCTCTGCGGTTAGCTGGTCCCTTAGTCCTGCAGTGGGGACCATCACCAACGGCTACTACCTGGCGCCCGCAACTATCCAGGCGGCACAGACCGTGACACTCACGGCAACCAGCCTTTCCAATGCCAGTGTCAGGGCCAGTGTGCCGATTTCTCTCACGCCAACCGCGCCGGTCACGGTGCAACTAACACCTTCATCGATTTCACTGCAGCCTGGTCAATCGACTCAGTTCAGCCTAAAAGTGAGCGGTTCAGTGGAACCCGCTGCCTGGTCCTTAGTACCGAATATCGGATCGGTGTCGAACGGTCTCTATACCGCGCCAGCCTCGGTGAGCAAAGCAACCAGTCTCACTGTGATGGCCACCAATCTGACCAATTCGAGCCAGACGGCCAGCGCGGCCATATCGCTGCAAGCGAGTCCGGCAGCCACCGTTTCGGTCTCGCTGTCTCCGTCGTCGGCCTCGCTGTCATCGGGGCAAACCGCGAACTTCAGCGCGACTGTGAGCGGGTCGAGCAACACGGCTGTAAACTGGTCGTTGTCTCCCGCCGTGGGTTCGCTGTCCAACGGGACCTATACGGCTCCCGCGACGGTGACGGCGCAGCAAGCCGTTACGATAAAGGCGACCAGCGCGGCGGACTCAACCAAATCGGCCAGCGCCACGGTCACACTGATCCCCGTGGCTATTACCTTGAAGCCGGGATCGATCTCTCTGGCAGGGGGCGGCTCTGCCCAATTCACCGCTACTGTGACGGGAGCGTCGAACACCGGCGTGACTTGGTCGATCTCGCCCTCGGTTGGTTCGGTAACGAATGGACTCTATAAGGCGCCGGCCACGGTCACTTCGGCCCAGACCGTCACCATCACCGCCGCCAGCGTGGCCAATCCGGCCAAGACCGCGCAAGCGGCCATATCGCTGACCGCTAGCGCGACCGCCTCGCTAACGGTAAGTCCGGGGTCGATTTCGTTAGGGCCGTCCAAGACGCAGCAGTTTTCGGCCACCTCATCGGGCGGACTCGGGGGCGGCGGGCCGGTGAGCGTTACGTGGTCGCTCAATCCGGCGGTCGGCAGCATCACGGCAGCGGGGTTGTACACCGCGCCGAGTTCCATATCCAGCCAGCAAAACGTCAGCGTGACTGCGACCGGTGGGGGAGCCAGTTCATCCGCCACAGTGACTCTGACTCCTGCGCAGACGCTACAGGGGCAGTCTTCCACCATCGTCCTTCCGCTGGAAGTCATGGGCTCACCGGGAACCCACGTGCAGACCACGGTCAGCGTGCCATTGGGTTCCAATCTGAGTGGCCAACCGCGGCTTTGGTTGCAGATTCATGGCCTGAAGTATGAGACCGAAGCCAGCGTGCAAGTCAATGGCGGCGCTTGGATTCCGATCAACACTTCCACGATAAAGTACCAGGATAATGCCGGGTTGTGGGGTGGTATCGGCGGCGGATTTGCGACCTTTACGGTCACGCTCAATCTGCCCTCCGGATCCATTAATACCGGAAACAATACCATCGTGTTCGCCTTCAATGGGACCGACGGCGTCACCAGCGGGTATCGAATTCTGAACTTCAACATTCTGGCGGTGGATGGAACCCAACTTGTGTCGCAGTCGAGCTTCAGCTGGGACAACCCAGCGACGTGGCAGCCGCCCCTAAACGATCCGGCGGACATTCAGGCCGGCCAAACCCTGTGGAAGACCGGCGCCCTGAAGAGTGCCTCGGGGACTGCGCTCGTTGCCAAGTGCGCTGACTGCCATACCCAGGATGGCCGCGATTTGAAGTATTTCAATTACTCGAATTACTCGATCCGGGTGCGCTCCATGTTCCACGGATTGTCCGCGCAGCAAGGCGACCAGATAGCCAGCTACATACGATCGCTCAACGTCCCGGCGCCGGAGAACGCGCGTCCGTGGAATCCTCCCTACCAACCGGGCCCGGGGTTGGATTCCCAGCCGGTCGCCAACTGGGCCGCGGGCGCCGGGCTTGACGCCGTCCTCACCGACGACGCCCAAGAGATCCCCTACGTCTATCCCAGCGGTAGCAACCCGCCCAATCTAAATCCTCGAGAGACACCCATCGCGTTGCAGTTGCCGGATTGGAACAGTTGGCTGCCGCAGATTGCGCCACAAGACAGTGGAGCGTTCAACACCAGTTGCAACAGCACTATTGGGGCGTTTGGCACGCCACTGAACTTGTACAATGACTATCTTTCGGTTCGCGCAATGCTTGGACCCGCACCCGCCACGGCGCAGGCTTACTCGAAGGCAGCGGCTGCGGTCTGGGGCCACATGGCGGTCGACCAAGGATGCATCGTACAAGCGATGGAAAAGACCCCGAATTGGGCTAGCGCTACTTATGCCATGCAGGTACATTCGGTCGGGCTCTGGACGGCCACCAAACAGTGGGAAATCAATCAAGAGTTTGGCTTGGAGGGCATGCCGAGCGTTGGATTTACCGGAACTGGCTATCCGAGGACGACGTCCGCGCCGATAGAGCCCCGCGCTTGGCTGTCTCCTGTTCTGTTCTTCGTGTCACCATTTATGCAACATATTCCCCGCCCGCAGCCTGGTATCGGCAATGGTACAGACGTTGCGCACGTGTACCGGTCTTTCATTTGGTATCAGCTCCAGCTGATTCTTAACGATGGCAACGGCTATGCGGTCGGCACTACCCCAATTGACTGGGGATATGCGCTGGCGTACGTCTCCAGCGATCTGCCCTGGGATCATGTAACCAACACTTTTCGCACTGGCACGGCCGGGCTCATGGCGCAATGGTTTGCCATGAACCAAGAACAGGAGCCAGGACGCGAGATGCTGGATTGGGTAACATCACCTGCCGTTCTCAGCCAAATCAGTCCAGCGCAACGGTCGCAGCTGCTGAACAACGCGGCCCAGCAGCTTTGGAGTTTCCTGCAACCGAAAACGCCGGCACAATATTGCAACGGCCCTTGCCCGGCTTTCACCACCAACCCTGACATAGATAACCCTCCGCCTGGAGCCTGGTGGTTCGAACTGCCGAGGCTTAAAGCCGAGGGTGTTACCTTGTCCACTCTCACGCAATGGGCTAGTTGGCTGTCAAAGGCCTGGCCCTCGCAAAACTGGGCCGCGGATCTCGCCGAAACTTGCACCCAGAGCAACCCGCCGTACGGTGGGTATACGTGCCAGTAGGAAAGAATCAGGTGGCGCGCCCGGAACACTAGCGCGCCACCGGTGTTTCTCAAGTTCTCTTTCGCCGATCCCTTACCTCGGGCCGGCGGCGGGAAATGCTTGAACATGTCCTGAACGGAATCCTCGAGCTTCTTCTCGTTCTTTTCCGGATGGTCGGAAAGAACGTTGCTCGCGGTGCCGCGCCAGATCAGCTTCTTGTCGCGCGCAATGAAAATGTCAACTACCAGCGTTCCGACCGGAGTATTTTCCACCGTGGGGAACCTGGCTCCAGCCTTTCACGGCCAACTCGACATAGAGTCATGCTTGATGCGGTCGGACCACAAAGACTTGCCGGCTTGAACCTTGAGCCAGGAATGGGTATGGAACTGGCCGAAGTCGGTGGAATGACTATAAGTCAGTCTTAACGTCGGCGGCGAGTAATAGTGCTACGCCGATTATTAATTACTCGAGGAAACCTGCGCGGTTCAACCATGACCGAGCTGGAGATTCCCCAGCCGATCCGCGCCGCTTTTCCGGTAAAGTAAGCCGGATCTAACGCTGCGCGCGATTGAGCGCGAGCACAGCATAAGCGGTGGCTGCGTCGCTCATGAATTTGCCGATATCGGAAGACAGGTCGCGCTGCTTATTCATCGAGTATGCCAGCCAGCGCCCGTCCGATTTCTCCTGGTTCTTTGCGAGCCAGGCCAAAGCGCGTTGCAATTTAGGATTGGTGGCCGGCAAGCCTGTCTCCTGAAGCACAAACGCGACGACGCCCGTAGCGTACCCGTCGCTCTTGGTTTCGAGCGGCGTATTGTCCCGGCGCTTCCAGCCGGCCGCGAGGTCGGTCATGCTGAATCCGCCGTCGGCTTGCTGCTTGGCGAATACCTGCTCGATGGTCTCCTTAGCTTTCACGTCCTCGATGGAAAGCAATTTCGGGAGCTTGGCCGAAGCCCACAACAAAATCACGCGATCCATCAAGGTCTGCGAATCGCGATTTTTTACCAAATATTCCTTGAGCGCTTGCAGTCCCGCTTTCACTTCTGGAGTGTCCCGGTAGCTGGCGGGCGTTGAGCCAACCGCGATGGCGGCCAGGGCTGAGCCGTAGAATTGCGAATCGCCTTCCCAAGGCTGGTTATGGAACTGGAGCCAGGACCAGGCCCCCTGGGCGTCTCCCGACTTCAGTTGCAGGGCCCACATGTGATCCAGCGCCAGGCGCGTATCCGGGCTCAAGGTGCCTTTGGATGCGTCGTAGTTGACCAGGACCCAGGCGTTCAAGATGGATTCGGTGCCGCGGGACTCGGCCGTTTTCGGAACGCCGCGGGTTGCGTCGGGATAGTATGGCTCGACTTCATCCCACATCCTGACTCGCTTGGTAACGTTGTCCAGAATCCGGCGTTCGATCGGTGACGGACCCTGCTCCGCCAGTGCAGCGCGCAACGTCAGCCGCGAGACCGCGTAGGTGGCGACGGTGTGACAAGAGACGCAGAACGTGCCGTGATCGCGGGCCGACTGATCCCAGCCTGCCCACCAAGTGAGCCGGCCATCGAGGTAAGAAGCGGCGGCTTGGGGACTCCAGGAGGAACTGCCGGCGGTCGACGACGAGGTGTCCGCGGAGAATATCAGAGGTGCTACGCAAACAGCTACAACACTGGCTCGTAGAATGAGCGCCTTCATGTGGGCCTCCGTTCCCTCCAGCTTACTCAATAAATCAGTTGCGCGCTGAACCTCAGCCGGACGCGCGATCCAGTTCCCGCGACCGCTTGATCATTTCATCCAGCCAGTCGATGCCGGAATCCGGCACGCGAAGGTGGATGGCCGCGAAGGTTCGCAACGACATCTGTTCCAGTTCAGTTGACTCGTAGATCATCGGCATGGGCGGCTGGGGAGACTCAGACCTGGGGCGCTCCGGCTGTTGAGGACCGGGAAATTCGGGTGGAAAGCCCAAGGTAGGCGAAAAACGCTGCATGGGTAACCCTCCTGTTCTTACGCTAGCGCATTCCTCTTCGGAAAATGCTGGTCTAGTCGGTCGGATTGCGCGGGAATTTCAAGTACGGCAGGCGGACGCCTTGGTCGAACACCTGGTCGGCTCGCACGGGGGCCGGGGCTTCAAAGCCCGCCGCAGCCGCGGCACTGACGAAATCGTCCTGGTCGACACCGTCTCCGCTGATTCCCAAGCCGCCCACCAGCACCCCATTTTGATAAAGCGGCAGCGCGCCAGGAAAGAAGACGATGCCGTTCTGATTGGGATTCGCCGCTTGCGAGCCCTGCGTGCATGGATTAAGCGTGTCGAATTGATAGAGGCTGAAGAAGGGGCCCGGCGTGGAGTAGTCGACGCCGGGCGGATAGAAAGGCTGCGCTCCGAAGCTGATGGTGCGATTAGTGACGGCGGTGCCCAGGGGGACTCCGGGCAGATCGCCGGACGTGCGGTTCGGGCCGCTAAAGAAGATGACGTTACGCGCCTTTGCGACCGCGACGTCGATGCTGAAAACCGTGGCGTCGGGCATGCGGTGCAGCCCGATCAGCGTTCCATCCAGGTCCGCGATCGCGATCGCGAAGCGGGCGCGAGAACCTAGCGGCAGGCGAATCATCGCGCGAGTCAGATTGGCTTCGGCGACGGCGTTGTTGATGATCTGTTGCACCTGATCCTGGCTGAGTCCGCCGAGGAGGCCGGGTTGTGTCGCGATCAGGTCTCCCTCGGGAGCTGGGCCGGGGCTGTCCATGGGGCCCAGGATGTAGGCGCCGTCCGCCGAGCCGGGGACATATCCATCCGGCATGGTGGTTTGATTGACGAAGGGCAGCGCGATTCCGTCGATGATCACTTCGCCGGGGAAGGGCAAAGGCAGGGGAACGAACAAACCCGCACCGGCCGATCCGGAGACCGCCGCGAACTCCGCGACATCGGGGCTTACACCGGCTACGCCCACGCCGCCCACCAGCACGCCTTGCTTGAACAACGGCACGCCGCCTGGATTCACCGCGGTAGGATCGCTATCGTTCAGATCCGCTTTACCAGTGAGTACGCCCAGGCCGGGCTGCGATCCATCGATGGATCGCGCGGGCGGGAAGGCCTGACCCGGCAGAAACATTGTATTGAATCCGCAGCCGCGATTCGTGTTCTCGATCCCATACAGCGCGGCATTTCCGGTGAATGGGATACCGGGCGGGAAATGGATGCCGCTGATGAAGCGCACGGTGCGCGATGAAAGCGGCGCCTGATTGTTGCTGAAGAAACTTGCGGTGCGGGCTAGCGCGACCGCAACTTCGTTGGTGTCTGCCTGCTGGCCGAAATTAGCAGTCGTGGTAGCGGGAGCTCCGGGCTTGCTATAGACAGCCAGAATGTCGCCCTGGCGGTCTGTTACAGCGATCGCCATTGCTTCGGAGTTTACAGACGCAGCCGCCTTTTGGATCACCGCGTCTACATCGGCGGCGCTCAGCGCCGGCCCGGATTCCCCTTGGCCCGCGTTCGGTCTTCCGGGGAAATCAGGAGGCGGAGCATGATGTACCCGAGGCCGGTTCGGTGTCGGATTCGTGACCGGAGGATCGTCGGCGCGCGAGTGGAAGGAAAAAAAAAA
>DATJWJ010000009.1:0-21482 GCA_035501355.1 Bryobacteraceae bacterium
GCGCAGAGGTAGACTACGTCGAGAGCATGGAAGGGTCTGGCTTCAAGTTCAACAACCCCAACGTCAAGAGTACTTGCGGTTGCGGCAGCTCCTTCAGCGTGTAGGCGGCCGAGTCAGGTTGCATCGAATCAGGCGTCGTGAGGAAGTCTCCTCGCGGCGCTTTTTTCATGTTCAGGCGAGGAATTAAGAAACCTTCATGAAGCTCGAGGGTCTGCTGACAGAGCAAGTGAATCCGGCCTCGCGCGATATCGACGTCGAGTCTACGGCCGGCATGCTCCGCATCATCAATCAAGAGGACCAGAAGGTGGCCGCCGCGGTGGAGGGCGAGATTCCACGCATCGCCGAAGCGGTGGACCGCGTTACGGCCGCGATCCGGGGCGGAGGGCGGCTCTTCTATATTGGAGCGGGGACTAGCGGACGGCTCGGAGTGCTGGATGCCGCCGAATGCCCTCCCACTTTTCAGGTTGGTCCTGAAATGGTCCAAGCCATCATCGCCGGCGGAGAAGCCGCGCTGGCTCGAGCGACGGAGGCTAATGAGGACGATCCGCAGGCTGGGCGGCGGGATTTGCAGGCTCGCGGCTTCGAGGCGAGCGACGCGCTGGTTGGAATTGCCAGCAGCGGCCGGACACCCTACGTTCTAGGCGCAGTGGCCGCGGCGCGGGAACTGGGAGCGGTGACCATAGGCATCAGTTGTACGCCGGATTCCGAGTTGTCGCGCGCGGCGCAGATCGCTATCACGCCGCTGGTTGGTCCGGAAGTGATTGCAGGATCCACGCGCATGAAAGCGGGCACAGCGACCAAACTGGTTCTGAACATGCTCAGCACGGCGGTAATGATCCGGCTGGGACACGTGCACGGAAACCTGATGGTGAATGTACAGCCGAAAAACAGCAAGCTCGAAGATCGCGCCCGGCGGATCATCGCGCAAGAAGCCGCGGTAAGCTACGAGCGTGCAGGCGAGCTTTTGCGCCAGGCGGATGAGAACGTGAAGGTTGCGATTGTGATGGCGCGCCTGCAACTCGACCGAGGCGCGGCGGAGGCCAAGCTCGCCCGGGCGGGCGGCCGAATTTCCGAGGCGCTGAAAACCTAGCATGGACAAATTCCGTATTCAAGGCGGGCAGCCGCTCGAAGGCGAGATCGCAATCAGCGGGGCTAAGAACTCCGCGCTTCCGGCGCTGGCGGCCTGCCTTCTGACCGATGAACCCGTGCTGCTGCGGCGCGTTCCCGAGGTGCGTGATATTCGGACCATGGAACAGCTGCTGGAGTACAGCGGCGCGTCCATTGAGCGCGCTAACGGGTGCATCACGATCCGCGCCTCGAAGCTGGACCGACCGGAGGCGCCCTACGAGCTGGTGAAAACCATGCGCGCCTCCAGTCTGGTTCTGGGACCTTTGGTGGCGCGCTGCGGGCGGGCCCGGGTATCGATGCCCGGCGGATGTGCCATTGGCGCGCGTCCTATCAACCTGCACGTCTCGGCGCTGGAACAATTGGGCGCAGTCATCCATCAGGAACATGGATATGTTGAGGCCGAGGCTCCGCAAGGGCTCCAGGGTACACAGGTGCATTTTGACCGCATCACCGTGACCGGCACCGAGGATGTGCTGATGGCGGCCGTGCTGGCGCGCGGCGATACCGTGATCCGCAATGCCGCGCGGGAGCCGGAGGTGCAGGATCTGGCTGCGCTGCTGAACAAAATGGGCGCGCGCATCGAGGGCGCGGGCAGTTCCACCATTCGCGTTCAGGGCGTGAGCCGGCTGCACGGCGCCGAGCACACCATCATAGCCGACCGCATTGAAGCCGGAACCTTCCTGATTGCCGGCGCCATAACGCATGGAGATCTGATCATTTCCGGCTGCGTTCCCGAGCACATCGATGCTTTGTCCGCCAAGATGCGGCAAGCCGGAGCCGAGGTGGACGAAGTGCGGTCTGGCGCGCTGCGGGTCCGGGCCGGGCATCGGCTGTGCGCCGTAGACGTGACTACGGAAGAGTATCCGGGCTTTGCAACCGACTTGCAGGCGCAATACATGGCGCTCATGGCCTGCGCCGCGGGAATCTCTTTTATCACTGAAACGATTTTCGAAAACCGCTTCATGCACACTCAGGAACTGGCGCGCATGGGCGCCAACATCCGCGTGGAAGGCCGGCAGGCGGTGGTGGCAGGCGTAGCGGATCTCACCGGAGCGCAAGTGCTGGCTTCCGACTTACGGGCTAGCGCTTCGCTGGTGCTGGCTGGTCTGGTGGCCCGGGGCGAAACCTTAGTGGATCGCGTTTATCACATCGACCGGGGCTATGAGAAAATCGAGGAGAAACTGGCGGGCGTGGGGGCCAGGATCGAAAGGATCAGTTGAAGATGAGCGCACCGAAGACGCATAATCCCGGGTTTCTAGCGCTGGTCAACGACGCCAAGTCGCGTATCCGCGAGATTGACATCGCTGAATATCAGCGCCTGGCTGCGTCCGGCCGGCCGCTTCTGCTGATCGATACCCGCGAGGAAAGCGAATGGGCCGCCGGTCATGCCGCGGGCGCGATGCACCTGGGGAAGGGAATTATCGAGCGCGACATCGAATCGAAGGTCCCGCAGAAGGATGCCACTCTGGTGCTATATTGCGGCGGCGGGTACCGTTCGGCGCTAGTTGCCGACGCCCTGCAGAAGATGGGCTATCGCAACGCGATCTCGCTGGACGGCGGCTGGCGGGCGTATCTCGCTTCCGGGTTGCCGGTGGAAAATGACTAAAATCTACAGGACCTAAACCTGTAAGACCATCCGCATTCCCAGGTAGATCATCCCGCCGAGCGCGCAAATCTCCAGGAACTTGACCGACTTGGTGAAGAAGGGATTTAGAAACTCAAAGCGTAACAGCATGGTCAGGGCGAAACCGGCCACGATCAGCCAGACCGGGACCGTGCCGTCCACCGCGCGCATGTAGACGATCAGAATCACGTAGAAGTAAAGCGGGACATTGCTGTCCAGCCAGTTCTTCATCCGGACATAGATCACCAGCAGAGCGAACGCGACCATTAAGGCCGTGGTGACCGTGTAGGGTGTGGCGCGAAAACCCATGCTCAAAATAACCGCAGCCAGATCGAGCGGCCGGCTGGCCCCGACTGGTACCCGATATTCCATCGGATGTTTTCGCTGGTTTGAATAGAGTGGCGGACCGATCGGGATAGGAACTTAACCGGCGTTTGGGAGCCGTCGGCTCCGGGGCTCGCCAGTGCCGGACAGAACGGGCGCGGGCCGCACGTTAGCGCGGCCCGCGCCCCCCTGGAAGGAATCTTTAGATGCCGAAGCTTAAGCCGGCGCTGACGACAAAATCTTGAAGCCAGCCTCCGATTTTGGAACCCTGGGCGGGAGTGATGACGCTAGTGGGGAAAGGCGAAAGATAGTCGTGTACTTCCAGGCGCAGCGTGGTGGATTTAGTGAGAGCCACTTTCAGGCCGCCGCCCACCGAAATTACCGGTTCGAACTGCGTAGTCTTGGTTAGCAAAGCGAGGTTGGAAAGCGGTTGGTAGGGCTGCTCGGTACCGGTTCCTGTAAAGAACTTGGCGCCGGCGCCGGCCGCGATGAAGGGCCGCACGTGCGCTTCGCTGGGCGCGAAATGCAGCAGGAAGTCGTAGTGGATGGCGTTGGTCATTCCGCCGAAGTTGACGGTCGTGCCGGCGGAGGCCAGGCGTAGGTCGGAATGCTCGTAATCGTAGCGCAGCTCACCGCCCACCAGGTTATTCAGGTTGTTGCCCAGCCACCCGCTTGCGCCGAAACCGTTGGCCATGCCGGCTGTTCCATTGCCAGCCGGATTCTGCACGGTCTGATTGGTATAGAAACTGCCGCTGCCCGCCAGGCCGACCTCCCAGCTTTGAGCCAGGAGGGCCGGCACGGCGGCCAGCGTGAAAATCATAATTGATGCGAAATGTCTCATCGTGTGTCCTCTCTTCTAATCCACCACCCTCACGGGAACTGAGGTTGTGACGGAGCCTTGTGTAATAGTCAGCGGAATTGACAAACCGGTCGGAATGTTACTCGGAATTTTTGCGTTAATCTGATAGACCCCGACTTCTCCAGGTGTCAAGCCGTAATATGCAACGGGAATCTGGACGCCGCCCACGCTGACCGTCGGAACATTGAGGGCAACCGCGAGCGGGTTAGACGGCGCTGGTAATCCGTCTCCAACCGCTGGGTTGGTCTGGCCCAGACCGGTCAGATAGATCACCACATATTCATTGCCGTTTCTATGGATCGGATGGGAATCGGTGATCAGCAGCCCATCGTCACTGCGCACGATGGTCGGCAGGTTGTTCTCCGGCCCCGCGACGCCGGACATGAACACGCCAGGCGCGGCGGGCAGGACCTGCAGGTTGAAATTGTTGCTCACGCCCCCCGGAGTGCGCAGGATCAGCGTGACATCGCCGACCGCTTCATATGGCATCTGGGCGTTGATCTGATTCTGCGAGACGAACAAAATCGGAACCGGCGCGCCGTTTACGGTAATGCAACTGTTGGCCAGCGCAGTCGGAAGCGGGATCTCGGAGGTAGCCAGATTCACCGGGCTTAGTTGCGACCCGTAGATCGAGATCAAGCCGCCCGGCGCAATATTGTGACTCGAGTCGGCCGCGTTCAAGACGCTATTGAGCACCGGCGGCGCGACCGCGGCGGCGTAGGTCCAGGGAAGGACCGTGAATCCGGATACGGTCAGGTTGACGATGGCGTTGCGGCCGTAAAGCGGAGCAACGGTGCGCGTGAAGACCGCCCCGGTGGTGCCCAGCAGCGGGGCTTCTACCATACCTGTTGCCAGACTCGCGGTGCCGCTGGGGTTGGAGACGTTGACTTGGGTGATGGTGCCGGGCGCGGAGCTTTGTCCGCCGTTGCTGGATGCCGGCGCAGTGGTGAAGTAACCGGTCTGATCCACAAACGCGAATCCGGATGAGGAGCCGCCGTTGGTGCCGATCTGGCCGGCGGGCACCAGCGAAGAATCCAGCAAAAGGTTGCCCACCATATACTGATTGAAATTGGAGGCCGCGTAGGCCCCGGACAGGGAAGTGAAATCCTTGCGCGAGGCGCTGAATGAATTGGAGTTGGCGTTGTACAACAAAACGGTTCCATCCGATCCGGCCATGAAGATCGATGCGCCGTTGGACGATGCCACCAATACGGAATTCAGCGGGACCTGGTTCTGGAACGTGCCGAGCGACGGCAGACGGGAACTGGAACGCGTCCCCAAATCGATTTGATGGATGGTTGGATTGCCGCCCGAAGCGTTGCGGGTGACCGCCAGGATTGCGTTGGACGAGGCCGCCAGGGACTGAACGTAATCTCCATTGAACATGCGCACTGGTTGCGTGGGCTGCAAGGTTTGAAGGTCGAACACGTTCACGTAGTGAGAGTTGTCGCAGCCGACCAGCAGATAATGCTGGTCGAATGTAATGGCCATGCCTTTGGGCGTGTTGCCGGTGCGCAGCGTTGCAATCAGATTGTAGTTAGAGCCGTCGTACACCTGGACTTGATTTTGGTCCTGGCGCAGAACGTAAAAACGATTTTGAGTCGGATCGGGCAGAATATCAACCAGAGTGCCGGGAACATCGACGAAGGCGCCGCGCTGCGAGGGCTGCTGGTTATTGATCAGCACGCGCACCGGATTGACGACGTTCACTGCCTGCCCGCTCTGAATCTGAAGCGAAGCGGTGACGGTGCCCTGCTGGTTGGCGAACACGTTCGGATCCACGCTTACGGTAATCGTGGCCGGCGTGACTCCCGAACTGGGGCTCACATTGAGGCCGGTGGTGTTGCTGGTAATTGTGAAGGGAGTATTCCCGCCACCTGGATCTACGATAGTGAGGGCCTGAGTGGCCACGGCGCGATTGCAGAAATTACCCCGGAAAACCAAGTCGGGTTGGGTTGCGGCCACCTGATGGGCTTGCGACAAAGCTCCTACCGGGAGAATCATCACGCCGCTGTCTGAAACACCATAAAGAACCGAGCCATCGCTCGACAATATGCTCTTGCCGGCGAAATTCTCGGGGAGATTCAACTGATTCAGTACTGTCAGGTTGTCGGAGGCGACCACCTGCAGGACCGGTGGCGTGGTCGTGGTGCTCCCGGAACCTGTGCCCGTGCCCGTTCCGGTGCCTGTGCCCGTGGTAGTGGCTCCGGGCGGGATCTGGGCATAGATCACATTGTGGGCCTGGTCGATGGCGGTAGTGCCGACGTTGAGGGCGCCGCTCGGATTGTTGAACTGGGAAATGTTATAGAAGGACCGGTCTCTCAGAGCCCAGCCGGTGGTGAAGTAGGAGCCGTCCTGGCTCACGCTGACGGCGCGCGGCCCCAGCGGTGGGCTGGCCGTATACAGGCCGGCGCTGATGGATCGCGTGGTTACGTCATACAGGAAAATCAGCGTATCCCCGAATCCAGCAATGGTCAATCCGTCGCCGGAAGCGGCCACCGAGGCGGCCACGATCTGGGTGGGAAAAGTGCCCACCGGTTGCGGCAACGTGTTGGCCGCGACTCCGGCGATGGTGGACAGTTCCGTGGTGGTTCCCGACACCGGGTCGAGCAATAGAAAGTCGGTGGAGGTGACCACCAGCGCCATGCCATCGATGCCGAAGGCCACGCCTAACGGTGGGCTCCCCAACGCGAAGGTCTGCTGGTTGTTGCTGGTGAGATCGATGATCGTCAGCGCATTAGAAGACGAGGCCGGAGGGGCCGCGTTCCCGTAATGGCAAACCACCAGCCAGTGGTCATCCGGGGACAGCGCCAGCGCACTGGGCTGGGCCGCCACGTTGATGGAGGTCTGGATGGTATTGTTCGAAAGCGACATGACCTCGATCCGGTTGGCGGTGAAGTTGGAGATATACATGACTCCCCGGGCTTGATCCAATGCCAGGTCCGAGGCTTGTCCGCCGATCGAGACCACCGTACCGAAGGTTGCTCCCCAGGCCGAGCCTGCCAAGCAGAGGGCCAGGGCAGTCTTCCAGCGATAAGACTTGCTCAACATAAACGTGCACTCCCAAGAAACAAAATTCTCCAGCTCTTTTGGAGCCGGTGTTGGCGAGGCGCGGCGACGGGCCGCGCCCCCCATGACTCTTTCAAACTGCTCCCGGACGCGCCGGCGTCTCGAAGCCAGCCTTCAGACGCCGCGCTTCTGCTACCGCCGACCAGGACCGTTACTCAGTACTTTTCTTGCGTCGCAGAACGATCAGCCCCAGAAACAGGACCGCCAGCACCGCGCAAACGATGCGAATCATCGAGCTATCCATCGTTTTCTCCTTTCCCGCAAAAGTGACTCCGCTACATGTTGTTCATCATCGGGAGCAACTCCCGAACGATTTTCATCACCACCGGCCCCACCGTAACCACGAACAAGGAGGGCAGAATACAAAAAAAGATCGGAAATACCAATTTCACGCCCAGCTTGGCCGCTTTCTCTTCGGCGATCTGCCGCGCCTGCACGCGCATGAAATCCGAGTGAGCACGCAAACTTTGGGCCACGCCGGTGCCGAAGCGGTCGGCTTGTATCAGCACCGCCACCAGTTTCTTGAGGTCATCCACGGCGGTGCGGTCCGCGAGATTGCGCAACGCCTCGGCGCGGCGTTTTCCAGCTTTCAACTCCAGGTTGACAATGGCTAATTCCTCGCTGATTTCCGGGTGGGCGCGGTCGAGGTCTTTGGAGACCTGCATGATGGCCTGGTCCAGGCCGAGGCCGGACTCCACGCACACCACCATCAGGTCGAGCGAGTTGGCTAGCCCGCGGTGAATGCGCTGCTGGCGGCGCTTGGCAGCCATACGAACATATTCGTTGGGGCCAAAGAAGCCCACTGCGATCGCGGCCAGCACCACCCCAAACTTGTTGCTCTGCTGCACCTGCATGTTCAGAAGCACCACGCCTGCCAGGACTGGCAGCAGCACCGCAAACATCGCCTTGGCGCCATACAGGATCTTTAAAGCGTTCGGATTGCGGTAGCCGGCCCGAATCAGGCGGCGCTGCATGACCGTCACGTCTTTAGGGGAGGCGGGTACCAGATTGCCTAGGCGTTTGACGATGTCGTGGAATATCAGGCTGGGGTGAACGGGCGCGGCGTCGGCGCGCGTGTTGGTACCGGCAATGCGCTCGATGGCTTCCTTGGGCTTGACGTAGAGCCTGGTCCCGGCGTAGGCAAGACCGACCGTGCACAGAACAAATACCGCGAAGGCTACCAGTAGGGGCATGGCTAAACCTCGATCTTCACAATCTGCTTGATGATGGTGTAGCCGATGATCTGCAGAGCAACGGCACAGCCCAGCATGATATTTCCGACATCGTCCAGGAAGAAGAACTTGACGTAGTCGGGATTGGTGTAGAACATCATGACCGCCACTGCGATTGGAATGCAGGTCAGGGCGGCGCCGGTCATCCGGCCGTGCGCGCTGATGGCGCGAATCCGGCCGCGCAGTTTAAATCTTTCCCGGATCACGTAGGCCAGCTTGTCCAGAATTTCGGCCAGGTTTCCGCCCGTCCGCTTCTGTAGTAAGACCGCCGAAATGAAGAAGTGCACATCCAGCGAGGGGATGCGCTGTGCGAGCTTTTGAAGCGCCACATCGAGCGGCAGGCCCAGGTTGTGTTCCTCGAAGGTTCGGCGGAACTCGCCCGCCAGCGGCTCCTGGAATTCGCGCTGAATCATTTCCAAGGAAACCGAGAAAGCATGGCCGGCGCGCATGGAGCGGGCTACAAACTCCAAGCTGTCCGGAAATATTTCTTCAAATTTCCGCATGCGGGCATTGCGCTGTCTGATCACGTACATCAGGGGTAGTGCGCCGGCCGCCAGAGCCACCAGATAAGAGGCTTTGCGAAATTGGCCCGGCAAGATCATCCAGGCTAAAACCCAACCCGTGACCACGGCCAGCAGGCTGATGTTCACCAGCTTGTGCGTGCTCCATTTCAACCCGCCCTGCTCCAGCAGTTCCTGGAGCTTGACTTGCAGTTGAAAGCGGCGCAGAACCTTCAGCGCCAGCAGAGTATTGGTCTCATCCTGGTGAATCAGCGATCCGATCACACTGGTCTTGGACTTTTTCGCCTTGTTGCCGCCGAGCAAGCGGCTTTTCAGCTTGTCCATGTCGGAGTGCCGGAAGGCGTTCGAACAAGCCCACCACACCAGCAGGGAGCAAACCCAGACCACGATGGCAATCAGAACGAACATGGCCGTCAGATCTCCACCACTTCGTCGAACAGGTCCGCCCGTAGACGGATGCCGGCGGCCAGGAATTTTTCATAGAACTTGGGCCGGATGCCAGTGGCCGCAAATCGTCCCACCACGCGGCCATCCGGATTCAAGCCGCGTTTTTCAAAAACGAAGATGTCCTGCAAGGTGACCACTTCGCCTTCCATGCCGGTTACCTCGGTGAGCGAGACCACGCGTCTTGAGCCGTCGCTCAAGCGGGCGGCCTGCACCAAAAGATGCACAGCGCTGGCGATCTGCTGGCGGATGGATACTATTTGCATGTTGGCGTTGGCTAGCGCCACCATCACTTCCAGGCGGGAAATGGCGTCACGCGGGCTGTTGGCGTGGACGGTGGTGAGCGATCCATCGTGGCCGGTGTTCATGGCCTGCAACATGTCCAGGGCTTCCTCGCCGCGGACTTCTCCCACTACGATCCGGTCCGGACGCATGCGGAGGCTGTTGACCAGCAGTTCGCGCTGCCGCACAGCGCCGCTGCCCTCCAGATTGGCGGGGCGGGTCTCCAGACGCGCCACATGCGGCTGTTTCAACTGCAACTCGGCCGCGTCTTCGATGGTTACGATGCGCTCTTTGGGCGAAATGAATGCCGAAAGCGCGTTGAGCAGGGTGGTCTTACCGGCGCCGGTTCCGCCGGCGATGATAATGTTGAGCTTGGCCCGCACGCAGGCTTCGAGCAGCTCCATCATGCCTTGCGTCATGGCGAAACGCTCCACCAGGTCGGGCGGCATCAGCTTATCCTGGCTGAAACGTCGGATGGACATCAGCGGACCGTCTACAGCCAGCGGCGGAATGATGGCGTTCACGCGCGATCCGTCGCTCAAGCGCGCGTCCACCATCGGAGTGGACTGGTCCACGCGGCGGCCCACCTGGGAGACGATCTTGTCGATGATTCGCAGCAGGTGCTGGGAATCGCGGAAACTGACGTTGGTGAGCTCCAGCAGACCTTTGCGCTCGATGTAGACCTGCTTATGCGTGTTGACCAGGATGTCGGAGATGGTGGGATCCTGCAGCAGAGGCTCCAGCGGTCCGAGTCCGAAGACTTCATCCAGCACTTCATCGCAGATCTGTTGTTTTTCGAGCGAGCTGAGCAGCGTCGGCTCGGCATCGATCAAAGAGATGAGCGCCTGCCGCACTTCGCTGCGCACCCGCTGGTTGTCGATGGCGGCCAGCGCTTCCAGGTTGATCTTATCTACCAGTTTGCGGTGGAGAGTAAACTTGAGCTCCTGGTATTCAGGTTTCAGCGCAGCCTTGGCTTTGCCGCTGCTCTTGAGCAAGCGTTGCTCCCAGCTCATTTGGGGCGGCGTTTTGGTGTCTAAATTCGGAAACATGATGGGTCTCTAGTTAAACTGCGGATGGTACGGTTCTCCAGTCCGTCATCTCGGTCTTTTTCCGCTCATTCCCGCTCTTGCCGGCCAGTTGCCCGGCCAGATTCTGGATGGCCTTGCCAAGATCGGAATGTCCTTCCACCGGCTGGCCGAGTGTTACCGCGCGATGCAGGGAAAAATGGTCGTTGGGGATGCGGGCGCCCACGCTGCAATTGAACAGGCGCTCGAAATCTGAACCGCTGATTTCGTCGCGCCGTTGGATGCGGTTGATCATAATCTGAAAGCGGTCCCTTGGAAAGCCCAACTGCTCGAGCAACGTCACGGCCTTCCGCGCCAGATGCAGGCTGGGCAATTCCGAAGTGGAGACCAGGAAAGCGCGGTCCGCCTCCGAGATAGTCATCAGACTAACGCGCTGGAACACCACTGGCAGGTCGATTACCACCCAGTCGTAGTTGAGCCGCGCGTGCTCGAGCACGGCGTGCAGCCGTCCGGCATCCACCGGGCCCACATAAGGGATCTCGGGCGCCGCCAGGATATCCACGCCGTCGGAGGCGGCTATGAAGGAAGGCCAATGTGAATCTTGGAGCTGATGGGCGGATTGCAAGGCGTCCACCAGAGACTTGGCGTTGCTGAGTTTCAGATAGAAAGCAATCATGCCTCCCATCAGATCGAAATCCGCCAACAGAACTCGTTTGGCGGTGGCGCGGCGCAGCGCGAAGGCCGTCTGGGCCGCCAGCGTCGAGGCGCCGGAGCCGGGCTTGGCGCTCGAAAATGTAACGATGCTGCCGGGTTGCGTTTCGGCGCTTTGACTCGGCTCGAGCAGCCGATGCAGGCGGGCCACGGCCTCATTCTGGATTTCGGCATCGAACGGCGCAAACAGGAACTCGCTGGCACCCAGGCGCAAACTCCGCAAAATGGCATCGGAATCGTTGCGCACGTGCAGGCCCACGATTTGCGTTTGCAAACTGAGCGTGCCGATGGCGCGAATCAGATCGCAGGCCTGATCGAGATTGGTGGCCAAGTCCAGCAGGACCACATCCGGCCTGGTCTGGCGCAGGCGCACTTCCAAGGCCTGCTGCGAGGGATAGGAATCGAACTCCGACAGAATCTGGAACGAACGGGAACGTTCGATGGCGCTCGCGAATTGAATCGCCAACTCGCGATCGGGCAGGATCGACAAGGCCGTCAGAGCCGGCGCTCGGCGCGTCATGGTCGATACCTCTCTGCTCGATGAAACATGGCCGATTCCTACTTCTTGCCCGACTTGACAACTGAACTAGGTGCCGGAGGCGGGAGGAATTCTCGCGGCATCGGCAGACTGGGCTTGGCCTCGCCCGGCTGCAACGGCATGGTGATCTCGGGCGTAACCAGAACCACCAGCTCCGTATCATTCTTGTTGATCTGCTTGCTCTTGAACAACGTTCCCAGGATGGGGATGCTGGCCAAGCCCGGAATCTTCGCCAGCGTCTCAGTCACCTGATTGTCGATCAAGCCCGCGATTACGAAGCTCTGGCCCTCGCCGAGTTCGATGTTGGTTTCCATCCGGCGGGTCGAGAGTGCGGGAATGGTAAACCCGTTCAGCGACACGGCATTGGAATAGTCGAGCGATGAAACTTCCGGCTTTACATACATCCGCAGCGTGTTGTTCTCGGTTACGGAGGGATTGAACGTCAGCCGTATGCCGAACTCACGAAACTGGACCGTAACGGCACCGGAATTGGCGCCGCCCTGCAGAATCGGAACCGGAAATTCGCCGCCTACCAGGAAGCTTGCTTCTTTGCCATTGGTGGTAATCAGATTCGGTTCGGCGATCACCTGAAGCAGGTTGTTCTGCTGGAGTGCCTTGACTAGCGCCCCCAGATTCAGATCGGGACGGAAGGCAAAGATATTGAGCGCATCGGAAATGCTAAATGCGGAATTGGCAGCCAGGCCTGCCCCCCCCTGAAGTATCGAAGGAGTGGGCGCCGGGGCTCCTCCGGTCGTGATTCGTCCTATGGTGTTGCCGGCGCCGGTGGAAACCAGGTTGACCGCAAACTGCGTGGACGTGCTGCGATCCAATTCCGCGAACTTCACGCGCAGCAGTATTTGTTTTTCGACCGGCGGGGTGGGAAGCTGCAGGTTGTTTACGATGGTTTTGGCGAACGGCGAGGAGAGCGCCGCGGCGCGGTCGGCGATATCTTTACTGGAGACCCGGCCAGTCATCGAAAGTGAATCCCGAGATGACTGCACGTGGATATCTTCTTTGGGAAACGTCTCGCGCAGCAGTTGCCGCAGGGGCTCCAGATTCTGTTCGACGTCGATGTTGTAGAAGTTGCGCTGGCCGCTCTTGCTCCATACCACCAGCGTTACGGTGCCGAACGACTTACCGTGCAGCAGCACTTCGCGAGCCGTCACCGGCGATGCGTCCACGACGTCCGGGTTGCTAGTAGAGATCCGCGCAATATCGGCCGGATAGTCGATGACGATGCTCTTACCCACGGTCAGCCGGACCTCCTCGGGTCCAGCCTGAGCGCACAGCCATCCGGCCGTCGCCGCCAGCAGCACAATTCCAAAATGGATTGGTTTAACCGTTTGCATGGCTTACCTTCCCCCGACTCCCACGACCTCTACGGACTTCTGAGTTCCACGGATCACCACAATCTGGTCGGGAGGCGGTGGTGGCGGGGGCGGTGCAGGTGCCGGGATCTCCGCAGTTTCAACCGGCCGGCGCTTAGGACGAACCACGTCCGGATTGGAGGGTTTGGCCGGCGCTGCGGCGCCGTACAACTCGGCCACGTGGCTGCCGCGTATCCGTTCGATGTTCTGATCGCTGCCATTGCGCAGGACCAATTGGATTCGGCCCTCGCCATTGGCCAGCGTCAGCATTTCGGCCTGTTCGGGCGTGGCCAGCAGGGTAACCGTAGCGGCCTGAATCGCGTTCCCCTTGTTGTCGGCCTGAATCGCAGTTCCGGCCGAGAGCACCAGCATGTTCTGTAACGGAGTCACGGTCACGGTTCCGTTGCCCGCGGGCGGATTCCCTGTTACCAGAATGTCCACGTGCATGCCGGGAAGCACGAAGCCGGACAGCCCGCTGACATCGTTGACGCGGACGGTGACGGCGCGCATTCCAACCGGAATGATCGGCGCTAATCCCAACCCGCTGCCACGCGCTGCCAGGCGGCCATCTAAAACAGCTTCATCCAACAGAATGTTGCTGACTACGGGACGATCGATGACTTCCTCGGGCTTGGAGAAGCCGCCCTTGGGAAAGGCGACGGCCGGGATCTTACTCATCTTGATGTCGGTTGGCTTTACCGTCATACCGACCGAGAGTGGCTTGGCAGCCAGGACTACATCGCGCATCTCTATCGGAGCTTCGGCGGCCTTCTTGCCGTTGCCGGCCCGCGCGGTCATCTGATAAAAAACACTGGAGATCACGAGCGCAAACAACAGGCTCACTCCCAGCACGGTGATAAATCTACGATCCATATCTCTCTCTCCCGCCCGGATTCCAGTTCCAACCTAGGGCGATGGTTCTGCGGCTTATCATTTGGCCACCAAAGCCAGCCAAACCCCGGCCGTGATGGCCGGAGCGTAGGGAATGGCTTCTAGCCTCTTACCCTCTCCGTGTTCGCTGACAGTAGCTCTCTTTTGAGGGGATCCGAATCTTCCCCAGAACGCGCGAATTGAACGCACTCCAATTGCAAACGCAGCCATGAGCCCGCCACATCCGGCGGTCCATAAAGCCGCTTCGAGCAGGAGCTTAGTTCCCAGCACCGCTCCAAAACCGGCCATCAACTTCACGTCTCCGCCGCCCATGCCGCCCGCCAGGTAGAACACCAGAAAAACGCCTGCTCCCGCGGCGGCGCCGAGTAAAGAAGAGCCAGCGCCACGCCAGCCAGCCTGGGTAGTTTTCAAAATCAGTCCTGCGCAGAAAGCCGCGGCCGGAATCCAATTGGCAATCTGCCGGCGCGCCAGGTCATCGGACACCGCGGCAATGCCTACAACGGCTGCTATCCAGGCCTGGGCGGTCAACGCTGTTCCCCTTTGCGCAACGGTTTTGGCCGTACCGGCATCGTGCCGGACAACAAGCTGTCGCTGTCCTTGCGAGTCTCGGGGCGAAACAGCAACGGCGCCAGGAAGCCTGCCTGCAGCGCGAATTCCGCCAGCGCCTTGCCGGACGGAAGCCGCCAGCTGCGTGCATCCAGCCACTCCAGCGGCAACCCTGCGACGCCCAGCGCGCCTCTGACACGCCGACTATTAAAACCTGGCAGGTTTTGATTGCTTCTCATGCCGGATCGCTCTCCTGCCTTATTACTTCGGCCAACTGGGAGGTTTTCATTAGCTCTACCTGACAATTTCTTTAGTACGCTTGGTGTCCAAAACGAGCAAGATCTACTTAATTTGGTGGTCTTTGGGGACCTAGGCGCACAAACAGAAGCGCGTGATGGTCATCATTGGCCAAGCGCCATTCAGGGTCTCGTTTGAGCAGCGTGCTGAGTGGCAGATCCACAGGTAAGAGTGCTATTTGAAACCCATAACGCTCCAAAATTGCGCGCCAATCGTAGGCCCCCTGGGTTAGGTGGAGATAGTCCTGACCTAGGGCCTCTCCGTAAAAGTCGCTACGCCCGTCCACAAAAACCTTCTGCTTGGGATAGAAGGAATAAATAATGTAGTCTCCCCACTGGTCGGTGGTAAGCAGACGGCCGGACTGCAACAAGCCGGCATGCGAATGGATCATGTCCAGCGGAAAATTCTCGCCGGGAAAATCGTGCGGCCATTTCAAGGGAGCATTCAGCGCGGCCAGAATCAAAACCACCAGCGCGGGCCAGAGGGTATTACGTCGAAAAGCCGGCACTATGTCCTGGCCAATCTGCCGCAGGATGCGGACCACCGATTTTCTGGGCAGCCCGTCACTCCAGTGGTTCCACCAGGCGCTAAGCTCGGACGCAATCAGAGGAGCAGCCACGGCGGCGTAGAGTGGCGCATGCCGGACGCTGGTTAGCGACGAATGCGCGAGAAACAGAATGCACAAGGCATCGCTGGCACGGCGCTGTCTGAACAAGAAACCTGTCACCACCAGGCCGGCCACGAGCAGCACTTCAAACTGGAGCTGCCCTTCGGAGCGGAAGGTGGGCGCCTGAAACTCCTGGATCACGTTCCGGATCCAATCCGAGCGCAGGTATTCCAGCACGTGCGCATGCAGCCGGATACCGTAAGGATTGACTAACGTGGCCAGCGCGCACCCGCCCAGCAGGACGCCATGCCGCCACACCGCGGCCCAGCGTGGGCGCCCTAGCCAGGAGTCGATCAGCTGGCCGGCCACGAACAGCGCCAAACACGCCAGAAACATGAAAACGCCGCCATGCAGATTGGTCCACACCGCTGAAACCGGGACCAGCCACCAAATCCAGCGCGTATTCTTTCGCAGGTCCGCCTGGACTAACCACAGACAAGCAGGCAGCAGCAGCAGCGTAACCAAATGCGGGCGCGCCAGAAAATGCATGGACGAAGCGCCGACCGCCAGCAAAGTCACCAGCGCCGCCAGGAGCGCGTTAGCGCCCAACCATAATGCGTAGCGCAACAGCACAGTGGCATACAGGGCGATCAGCGTCCCGGCCGCGAGGGTGATGGCTTTTAATCCGCCCCATTGAAATAACGCCGCCAGCGCCACGTCGCTGAGCCATTCCCAGGCAAACCAGGGCGCGCCCGGTTTCGAGAACGAGAACAAATCCTGCGAGGGAACGGCGTGGTGCGCCAGGATATATTGTCCGGTTCGGATATGCCAACCGGTATCGCCATCGGCCAGCAGCGATTTCCAACCGCTGGCGCCGCAAATGAACAGCCAGGCCATCAGCGCCACGAAGAAGCAGTCGGCAAACGACGGCGTGAGCGCCCGGATCCAGCGCCGCGCGCCGGCGTGCGGTACTACGGCGCTGGGAGGCGCGGCCGGAGAAGGCCACAGCGAAGATGGTGTTGAAGTAGACAAGAGATCCGCGGTGCGTGGCGCAGCGGCAGGCCTGCGTCCCTCTCGCTTGATCGGCCTCTAGCGCCGCTCGCTTTAGCTCGGAACCTGCTCTTCGGCCCAGGGCTCGGAACCGATTAATTCGCGCCCGCGAACGGCCAGCGCCAGGCGGTCCTTCAGGCCAGTCTTCTCGAAGATATGCATCAAGTGAACCTTCACCGTTCCGGCCGTGATGTGCAGATTCTCGGCGATTTGCTTGTTGCGCAGGCCGCGGCAGATCAGGGCTACGATCTGTTTCTCGCGCGGCGTAAGGCGGGACGCTTCGCGGCTGCGGAGAAACTCGGGCGCCGGCTGTGGTTCATCCATCCAGATTCTTCCCTTAGCCACTTCGCGCAGGCATTCCAGGAGCTTCAAGACCGGCAGGGTTTTTCGGACCACACCTCGAGCGCCCATCTGCAAGGAGCGGAAGGCTTCGGCTTCGGGCAGGTCCACCACCCAGAGCACCGGCAAGGTTTTCGACCCAGCGGCGCGCAAGGCGCCGACCAGCCGCAGAGCCGGCATGAGGCCTCCGGCCACATCGATCAGCACGATATCCGGGCGTACGCGCGCGAGCGCTTCCATCGCCTCGGTAGGTTTGGCGAGCGAACCGACGTACTCAAGGTCCTCGCACTCCGAGAGCACCTTTTGCAGCCCTTCAACCGTGACCGGTTGTGATTCGCACGCAAAGACAGTAACGCGCGGCACCGCGAGACCTCGCATTGGCATTCATCGGCAAGTCTCGAAACGCAAGATAGGTACTAAGGTAATTCGGAATGGCGTACGGTGGCGCGTATGGTCCTAGCGCAATAGACGCGCTAGGGGTTTCGCTCTTTTCTGTGGCCTCTAGAGCGGCACTGATTCGCATCGCAGCGAAATCAGTGCGAGCGCGGGTGAGGCGATGAATCGGAACAGATCTTCGACCACGAAAGGCTGCCCGGCCGGCCGTTCGCATCTCGAATTTCGATGACTACTGATCGATCTGTGCGCGGATATAAAAGCGGATTGAGCAACATGGGATGGACGAAGCTGAACACGACAGTGGCGGCGCCGATCCCGAGCGCGAGGGTCGATGTCGGTAGTGCATAGCGCATTGCAATTCGATTCGGCGTACCGAAGAAATAATGACACCGCCGGAGCTTCGTTCCCGAGGCGCGGCTGGGCAAAGTCGCGCGCCAGCGGCGGGGCTATAATGGCCCTAGCTATGAAGTGTAAGACTGGCGTCCTCTTTTTTGGCCTGATCGTGGCCGCACTGGCTCAGCACAAGGAGTACGAACAACCGGCCATGCAAGCCGCGCGCGGCACACACGCCGCGGTGGCCGCGGGTAGTGAATACGCCACTGAAGCGGGCATGCGCATGTACTACCACGGCGGCAACGCTGTGGATGCCGGAGTCGCAGCCATGTACGCGGCCTCGATCTCCGAGTTTTCTCATTTCGGATTCGGAGGCGAGGCGCCCATCTTGATCCGCACCAAAACCGGCAAAGTGATCGCGATCGCCGGCGTCGGAACCATGCCCAAGCTCGCCACCGCGCAAATGTTCCGCGAGCGCAGGCCGCGGCCGGGCGAAATCCTCACGCTCGATCCCGGCGGTCTCAAGGGCATAATTCCCGTAGCGGGAATTATGCCGGCGCTGGTCCCCAGCATGGTGGAGGCGGGACTGGTTGCGCTACGCGACTACGGCACCAAGTCGTTCAACGACGTGATCCAGCCCGCCATTGAACTCGCCGATGGCCTGGCGATCGATGAAATGCGCTCGGGAACCATCGCCCGCTCGCGCCGCTTCTTCGACCTGTGGCCGGATTCCAAGAAAACCTTCATGCCCAACGGCCAGGTGCCGATGCCCGGCGAAGTTTTTCACCAGCCCAATCTGGCGCGCACCCTGCGGTCCATGGCTGCCGCGGAAAAGAAGGCTTTAGCGGCGGGGGCCTCGCGCACCGCCGCCATCGACGCGGTCCGCGACTTCTTCTATCGCGGCGAAATCGCCCACCGTATCGACGCTTTCATGAAGGAAAACGACGGCCTGATGCGATACGAGGACATGGCTGCGTTCAAGCTGGAGCCCGAGGAGCCGGTCTACACCGATTACCGCGGCTTCCGCGTCTACAAGCCCGGCTTCTGGAGCCAAGGGCCGGCCATGCTCGAAACGCTGAACATTCTGGAAGGCTTCGATATGCGCTCGCTGGGCTACAATTCGGCCGAGTACATTCACAAGTCGGTCGAAGCGCTGAAGCTGGCCTACGCCGATCGCGACGCTTACTACGGCGATCCGAAATTCAATCCGAATCTGCCGATGGATGTTCTGCTCTCGAAAAGCTACGCGGCCGAGCGACGCAAGCTGATCGGCCGGACGGCGTCGCTCGACTTCATCCCTGGCACGATCAACGGGAAAACCGCCAAGCATCCGGTTGAGATGGACATCGCGCGCACCAAGATCGATGACGAACTCATGGAGAGCGACACCACCTGTGTGGACGCAATCGATAAGGATGGGATCGTGTTTTCCGCCACTCCTTCCGGCGCCTGGCTGCCCTCGGTGATCGCCGGCGATACCGGCATTCCGCTCACCGAGCGCGCGCAGCAGTTCATCCTGGTGCCCGGATCGCCGAACGAGCTGGCGGGAGGCAAGCGGCCGCGCGTCACGCTCAGCCCGACCATCGTCACTGAGCAAGGCAAGCCATATCTCGCCCTGTCCACTCCCGGCGGCGACAATCAGGAACAGAGCCTGATGCAGTTGATGCTGAATGTCATCGAGTTTCACATGAACGCGCAGGCTGCCGTGGAAGCGCCTCGCTACGAGACCCGGCACCTGGTTTCGAGTTTCGACAACCACGCCTGGAACCGCGGCGATCTGATTCTGGACGAACGCACTCCGCAGGCCATCGGCGCCGAGCTGGCGGCGCGCGGCCACAAAGTCAGTTTCCACTCCAAGTGGAACAGCGGCGCGGCTCCGGTGATGGTGCGCGTGACTCCGGACGGCGTGATTGAAGCGGGCGCCGATCCTTACGGCTATCGCTCCGCGCACGCGTACTAGCAGTCTCGAGTTGGACAATCTTTCGCTGTTTGAAGAGCCGCAGGAGTTCGATCGCGAGCGGTTGCATTCTAAGCTCAGCGCGCTAGCGTCCGAGAACGTCTACATCGGAACCAGTTCGTGGAAATATGAAGGCTGGATCGGCCAGATCTATTCGCGCGATCGCTATATGGTCCGCGGGCGGTTCTCCGAAAAGCGTTTTCAGGCCGAGTGTTTGAACGAATACGCCACTACGTTTCCGATCGTGTGCGGCGACTTTTCGTTTTACCAGTTTCCCTCCGAGAGCTACTGGCAGCGCCTGTTCGGCTCGGCGCCGGCTTCGCTCAAGTACGCGTTCAAGGTCCCCGAGGAGGTCACGGTAAAGGCGTTTCCAACTCATCCCCGCTACGGCCCGCGCGGCGGTGAGCGGAACGCATCTTTTCTTAATGCCACTTTGTTCCAGAGCGCCTTTCTGGACTTGCTCGAGCCCTATCGCGAGCGCATCGCGGCGTTGATTTTTGAATTCGGGGCGTTCTCCAAGCAGAGTTATCGCGATACCGGCGAGTTCCTGGCAGAGTTGGATCCCTTCCTTGCGTCTCTGCCTGCGGGCTTCCGCTACGCGGTGGAGATCCGCAATCCGCATTTTCTCGAACATGATTACTTCGCCTGCCTGCGGCAGCATGGAGTCGGCCACGTGCTCAACGCCTGGACACGCATGCCCACGCTCGGCGTGCAGATGCGCCTTCCAGAGGTATATACCGCCGGCTTCACCGTGGCGCGCGCGCTGCTGCGGCAAGGGCGTCCTTATGAGCAGGCCGTGGCGATGTTTTCGCCTTACCAGCAAGTCCAGGATCCCAATCCCGAAGCTCGCCGGGCGCTGCGAGAGCTGATCGCGCGCGCCCGCGAGCGTCACGAACCGTCCTATATCTTCGTCAATAACCGGCTGGAAGGAAACGCCCCGCAAACCATAGAAGCCGTCGTGGACTAAGCGCGGGTCGCGTTATACTTGACCTTCTGCATGCGGCTGCGCTTCTGGGGCACCCGGGGATCGATCGCCACGCCCGGGCCCGGTACCAATCATTTCGGCGGCAACACTTCTTGCATCGAGCTGACTACGCCCGCGGGCGAGTGCATCGTGCTGGACTGCGGCACCGGCGCGCGTCTGCTCGGCAACCAGCTTATCGCCAATGCGGCTTCATCCATCAATGCCACTATTCTGTTGACCCACACGCATTGGGATCACATCCAGGGATTCCCGTTTTTTGCGCCGCTGTTTGTGCCGGGCAATTCGTTTGCCGTCTACGGACCGGAAGGCTCGCATCTTTCCCTGCGCGACGTTCTGGCCGGACAAATGGAGCACCATTATTTCCCAGTGGAGCTGGATCAACTGGCGGCGCGCATCACCTATCGCGACTTGAGCGAAGGCGTGCACCGCATCGCAGGATTGCAAATCAGTGCGCAACGGATGAATCATCCGTCCGCGACCCTGGGTTTCCGGATTCAAGCCGGCGGCGAGTCCATCTGCTACCTCAGCGATCACGAGCCGTATTGTGAAGAAGTCTGGCGCGATCCTGCTCAGCCGGGACACATTGATTCGATCCGCGATCCTGGAGACCGCCGCCACGCCGAGTTTATGCGCGGTGCGGGCCTGGTCATTCACGAAGCCCAGTACACACCGGAAGAGTACCCGGCCAAGCGCAATTGGGGCCACAGTACCTACGCCTATGTGGTGCAGGTGGCCGCTGCGGCTGAAGTGCGACGACTGTTCCTGACGCATCACGATCCATCGCATGACGACGACTTCCTGCGCGAGGTTGAAAGGCGCGCGCGCGAGCTTGCCAGTCAGTTGGGCTCGCCAATGGAAGTGGTGTGCGCGTATGAAGGACTCGAAGTAGTTGCCTGAGTCGTAACTAGATCCGTAACTAAGCCAATTGCGAAGTGCAATTTGGACAGCGTGTAGCCT
>DATJWJ010000010.1:0-56151 GCA_035501355.1 Bryobacteraceae bacterium
GTGAACTGATCACGTTGTTCGGCACCGGCCTCTCTACTGTGAAGATGTCGATGGAGGGGGGACAGGCGTTTCCCACGAGTTTGGGCCAGGTCTCCGTGTCGATTAATAACATCCCTTGCCCGATTTACTATGTGAGTCCGACGCAGATATCGGTGATTGTGCCTTATGACGTCGCTTCCAACCAGACTGGCTTGGCGAACATTCAGGTGACCAACAATGGGGTTGCGTCTAACGTCGTGCAGATGTACCTGAGCGACTCGGCCCCGGGAGCGTTCTCAACGAGTCAGAACGGGATCGGATATGCGGCCGCCGTGCACGCGGCAACCGGCGCATTGATCAGTTCGAGCGATCCGGCGCAACCGGGTGAATATATATCCCTGTTCCTGACGGGCCTGGGCACTGTTTCGCCTTCGATTAGCAATGGGGCGCTTGGCCCCGTGAATCCGCTGAGCGTGTCGGATTTGTACAACGCCGGCAATTTGTCGGTTTTCTTTAACGACTACTTCAACGGAACAGTGGGCAACCCTGGCACAATTGAATTCGCGGGGCTCGCGCCGGAACTTGCGGGCTTGTACCAGATTAACGTGCAGGTTCCCACCACTGGCCTCGTTTCGGGCGACAACATCTATGTCGAGTTTGTGACCGACGCCGCCGATGTCAACCAGATTCAGATTCCGTATGGCGTCGCAAGTAGTGGGTCCGCTCCAATTTCAGAACAGACGACGCTTCGAGCCGAGGGGCGCAAGCGTCTTCTGGGACGACGGCGGCAAGTTCGAGCGCTTCGCCGTTACCCAGGGCGCTAGCTGCAGAAATAAGTTTCCGCACGCCGTCATCATTGATGCACGGCTGTATAAAGCGTCTGTGTCCCAGCAGTTCCTCCCAGATTGAACGTGAGCGGTACCAGATCGTTGTCCGGGACCGCCGGAACCACGACATCGAATTGATATAGGCCGACGAAGCCTGGCGTCAGCCCCTGGTAGGTGATGGTTCCCGGAGTCTGGCCAAACAGAATCTGCAACGAGGCGGCGAGCTGATTGGTCTGTGTCTCGATCTGACCGGCCGGTATGCTGGGCGTTACCGGACCGAATCCGATTCCGTACATCGTGATCGTTTCGCCTGGCTGCGCCGGCCGCGACGGTACGCCCGTAATCGTCCCCGCGGGCAATATATAGGTCGCGCCGTCGGGAAGCAACGCCACGACGTATTGTTTCCCGCCGACCAGGAACGCGGACGGCGCCAGCAAGCCCGGCTCGGTGCCGTTCACGGTAACGTTGAATGGCGGGCTGGGCACTGTTCCGTTATTAACCGTCAGAGCAAGCGTCCCGCCAGTTGCGATGTTGGAGGGCAGTTGCGCATTGATCTGGCCGGGACTGGAAGAGATGTAATCGATGAACGCCTTCTGGCCTCCGATAGTCACCTCGACGCCGTCGAGCACGGTGGGGGCGTTGTTGCCGGTGAAGTCCGAGCCGGCCCATTCGCGGGTGTCCGGGGCCAGGTTGGACCCGTAGATCTCCACCCAGCTGCCTGGCGCGACCGCTGAGAAACCGCCGAATCCGCCTGCGCTGATCACCGAAGTGATGGTCGGCACCGGCGCGAAGGTGAGATCGAGCGTGACCTTGGGTGTCTGTTTGAAGTAGGCGCCGGTGGGATCGGTATTGGTGAAAAAGAAACGGCAGGTGGAGCAGTCACTCGAGGTCGGGCCCGACGAAGGCGCGGCCGGATCCTGTCCGCTGAGGACAATCGAATTTCCCTCGTTGCTGTTCAAGAATGCCAGCGCGGCAGCGTTGAGGGCCAGATGGAGCGTGGTACCTTCATCCGCGGCAGTAACGGTCGTCGAGGCGAACACCGTCCCGGTTCCCAGCGTGTTGAAAATTGAGAGGCCTTTTGTGTTGCCGGGTGCGTAAATTTGAACGATATCGGCAACGCTGGTGCTGCTGTTGGTGCTGGTGAGCTGGTAAGGCTCGCTCGCTTCGAACGACAGATATCCAAGCCCGCTGTCGGGAGGCTTGTTTGGAAGATATAGATTCAAAGTCGCAGAAACGATCGTGTCCGAGACGCCAGAAAGGTTAAATACGAAGAAGTCCCTCAGAACAACGCCCTGTTCAAAATCGACGGGATCCCAGCCAACCGCGTAGTTTTGAAGCGTTGGAACGCCATTCCGAACGTCTCGGCCGTCGCTGGCAAACCACCCTGAAATGGTTGCAGTCAAGGTTGTTGCGGATACAGTTCCGGCTGTGACAAGCAAACACCCGCCAAGTCGCAAGATTTGCGAGATCGTCATCTCTAGGTCCCCCCCACCTTGAAGACGGAATTGTTCGAAACTCTGCCTCAAACGACAAAGCCTCGCATCTTCGAGCCACCCCGTAATCGGCTTCCACCGTTGCTCACGTTCCGCGCTAATCTCATTCCAGGAGGCACCGTGCGCACGAAACAACCTGTCATCGCCATCGTTTTTCTCCTGGTCACGCTCGCGAGTTGCAGCAAGAACAGCTCTACCGCGAACCAGACTGCGACGCTTGCGCTGAAGGATGGCAGTAACGTCACAGGAACCGTCACGAAGAGCGATACGTCATCCATCACCATTCAGACCGCCAACGGCGTAGTCAGCACCTATCCGATGAGCCAGGTCTCCTCCATCAACTATGGTCCTGCTCCGAGTGCGGCCTCGAACACGCCGGCACAGGAGCCCCCGGCAACGCCACCGGCGCCGGACGCGAGCGCTGCACCTCCGGCGACCGCGCCACCTGCGGACGCTCCGCCATCCGACCGCGATTATGTTCCAGCCGAAACTTTCCATACCGTTCCCGCGGGAACCACACTGGCCGTCCGCACGGATCAACTCATCGATTCACGAACCGCCGCGCCCGGCCAGACTTATTCCGGCGTAGTGGCAAGCGCGGTGCTCGATAACAACGGCCAGGTCGCCATACCTCGCGGCGCCAGCGCTACGTTGGTCATTCGAGACGCCCGCGCGCAGGGAAAGGTGCAAGGACAATCCGAGTTGGCGATCGACTTAGCCGCGGTGCAGGTCGGAGGACGCCGGTATAGGCTCGAAACCAGCGATTTCGTTGAGCGCGGACGCCAGGGAGTCGGAAAAAACCGGCGGACGGCCGAATTCACCGGCGGCGGAGGCGTACTCGGAACGATTCTGGGCGCGGTCGCCGGTGGCGGTAAAGGCGCGGCCATCGGAGCATTGTCAGGCGCCGCCGCCGGCGCCGCGACTCAGAGTATTACTCGCGGCAAAGGCGCTCAAATCCCGGCCGAATCGGTGCTGAATTTCCAGCTCGAAGCTTCCATACGCGTCCGCGAGATGCGCTGAAACTCTGGAACTCGATCCTCAAACCCGAACGCCGAATCGATTCCACAACTCGCGCCGCCCCTGACGGGTGATCGAGAGCGCCCGGCTATCGAGATCCTGCGTTACCCACTTTCGTTGGAGCGCGACCTTCAGCAGCGCGGCCCCGATGGCCCCGCCCAGGTGAGACCGGCGTTCGCTCCAATCCAGACACGCGAAGGCGAAACGGCGCCGCAGCGCGCGCATCTGGTCCACGTCGATGCCCAGGCTCTGAAACATCTTGATCCCCTTGGGCGTGACGTCGTATGAGTTATCGCCATCCGCGGCTGAGAGCCATTGCATCGCCTGGAGCCGATCGTGCAACAACACTCCGAGCGTACCCGCCATGTGGTCATAGCAAGTGCGCGCCGCTCGCAGACGGTTGGGCGTGTTTGGCACGAATTTGTCGCGCGCGGAACCCGCCAGTACGCTCAAGCCTTCCAGCACGCCGGCCACGTCGTCTCCCGCCAGGCTGTAATAGCGATGCTTGCCCTGTACCAGCACTTTGACCAAGCGCGCGTCCTTGAGACGATTCAAATGGACGCTCGCCGTCGACGGACTCACCTCCGCCACCACAGCCAGCTCGGTACTGGTTCGAGCGTGGTTGTCCAACAGGCAGTAGAGCATGCGCGACCGTGCAGGTTCGCCAATAGCTGACGCGATGTTCGAAGCCGCGCGATCGGCGTCCAGTTCTGCACCCATAGTTTGATGATAACCGAAGTGTGATCGTCAACCAAGTCCTATACTCCAGACAGACATGACTATCACCTGCGTTATCCGCTACCAGATCGATCCGTTTCAACGCGAGGCATTCCGGACTTATGCCGAGAATTGGGGCCGTATCATTCCTCGCTGCGGCGGGCGACTCATTGGGTATTTCCTCCCTTACGAAGGAACCAACGACATCGCCTGGGGATTGATCGCGTTCGACAGCCTGGCTTCGTACGAGCGTTACAGGGCGCGTCTGCAATTGGATGCCGAGGCGCGCGATAATTTCCTGATGGCCAAAACCCAGCGTTTCATCTTGCGCGAGGAAAGGAATTTCGTGCAGGCGGTGGATGGAACCTTCGAAGTTCCTTCCGGGCCCGAAAATCCGGCATGAAGAAGATCGGAATCGTCGGCGGCGTCGCGTGGATCTCCACGGTGGATTACTACACCGGGATTTGCCGCCGCAGCAAGGAGTGGCACGCGGCCGGTAATCTTCCGGGCCCGCCGTCGACGCCGGAAATGGTCATCGAATCGCTGGACCACAACAAAGCCGTAGCCTACCTGGGCGTCGAGGGCGACGAAGAATCCTGGCGCCAGTTTGACGAATATCATCGCGCCGCGCTCCTGCGCTTGGAAATGAGCGGCGCGGATTTCGCGCTGATCGCGAGCAACACGCCGCACCATCGCTTTGAAAGCATCGTGCGCGGTGTAACCATTCCAGTGTTGGATATTTTTGAAGTAGTCGCCAAGGAAAGCGCTCACATCGGAGCCAGCGGCGTTCTGATATTAGGAACCGCCGTGACGATGAGTTCGGCTCGATTTCGCGAAGCCTTTTCGAGGCATGGCATCCAAGCCGTTTCGCCGGCCGATGCGGCGGCGCGGCGATCGACCATCGAGTTGATTCAAGATTTGCAGCTCGGCAAACTGGAGGGCGCCGCCGAACGCCTGGCGGCTATTGCGGAAGAATGCTACAGGCAATTCAACCGACAGCCGCTGGTCTGCTTAGCCTGCACCGAGCTGCCATGCGCATTTCCAGAACAGAAGATGTTCCCTTTTTTTGGTGTCGACAACACCGTTTATATTAATGCCGCGATTCTGCACGCCAACGCCGCGTTCAATTTCGCGGTTGTTACTGCGTGACCCATTTGTCGAGCCGAGAGGCATACAAGTTGGCAAGATAGACGGCGTGCTCATCGGGGCAGGCCAGCGCATGAATGGAGTCAATGCTGCCAGGCATACGGCCGGGACGTCCGAAAGCCCCCAGGATTTTGCCGCTGAGATCCATCTTATAGACGCGGCCCACGCTTCCCACGAACATCACTTGGGCGGCTCCCTGGGTGAGGCACAGCGACCAAGGCGCGGTGGGCAGGTTCCAAACCGCTTTCAGATTGCCGTCCGTGTCAAAAGTCTGGATACGGCTGTTGCCGCGATCGGCGACATAGACGACATCGTTGTTGTCCACCACCAGGCTGTGCGGAGTGTTGAAGTTGCCCGGCTGGCCGCCGCGCTCGCCCCAGGACTTGACGAAGTTGCCGTCCTGGTCGAACTTGGCAACCCGCGAATTGCCGTAGCCGTCGGCGACGAACATGCTGCCATCCTTGCTCCAGCCGATATCGGTTTCCTGATAAAAGGCGGCCTTGCCGCGCGCGGCGCGCTCAATCACGTGCGTCAACCAGGTCCAGGGCTCCGGGTTGGTTCCCAGCGTTCCCACGGTGCGGCCCTTGGAGTCGAAGCGGTAAATGATATCGTCGGCGGCATCCACGTACCAGAGATTGCCGTGCGGATCGAAGCGCACCTGATGGGCGCCTGCGAACATTCCGGAGCCCTCGCCCCAGGAGCGCACGAAGGTGCCGTCCGGCTTGAACTCCAGCACCGGATGATAGCCGCGATTGAGCGCGACGATGGTGCCGGTGGGGCCGACCGCGATGCCGCTGACGCGGCCCAGGACATAGTTGGCGGGATATTGGAAAAAATCCTCCATCAGATGGAAGGCGAGTTGAGGTATCGCCGCCGCACCTGGCGCGGTCCGCCTGGCCGCCTGGCCGCCGTCGCCGCCCTGAGCATTCATCGGCGCGACGGCGCAAACCAAAATCGCCGCGGCGCAAACCGCCGACATCCAGAAGCGTTTCATCATTAAAGCCTCCCGGCTGGCACGCGCCGTGCGATTGTCTCTCGGCAGGACGGCGGTGCCTTGTCACAATCTTACAACCGGCACGCGGAGCGAAGCTGCGAGGGTGTTACTGTTTCTCTGTATGAGAACAGCGCTGTACGGACGCATCGTCTTTGGCGCATCGGCAGTGCTGTTTGGCATCATCGCGCTGATGTGGCACGACGCTGACACCTGGCAAACCCTGCGTCAGATCTGGAGCCTGCCTTTTGGAAACGTCATCGGCGCGTGTCTCATGACAGCTCAAATTGCAGGTGGGATTGGGATGCAGTACCCAAGGACCGCGCACTTGGCGTCGATCGTTCTCGGCATCGTCTATTTGCTCTTCTCTCTGGCCTGCGTCCCTGGCATCATTGCGGCGCCGAACGTCTATGTGCATTACGGGAGCTTCTTTGAACAGTTTTCCTCACTCTGTGGCGTGATTGCCTTGTACGCTGGAACCGACGCGAATCTAGCACGGGCGGCAGCATTCGGCCGAGTGGCACGCCGTGGACTCGGGGTCTGCGCGATTCCATTTTCGCTGAGTCAGATGCTCTATCTTCGTGCGACCGCAGACTTGGTTCCAAAGTGGATTCCGCCAAGTGAGACGTTCTGGGCGATACTCACGACGATCGCATTTGCTCTGGCGGCGATTTCCATCCTTATTAATCGCCAGGCACTGCTTGCGATTCGCCTGATGACGCTCATGCTGGCACTCTTTGGGGTGTTGGTTTGGGTTCCACGCCTGATCGCTCATCCAGAGGTCCATCTGAACTGGTCCGAATTCTGCTTGACCTTCCTGATTACAGGGGCAGCCTGGATGGTGGGTGATTTGAGATCCCTCTGATTCAGGCGATGTTGGCGCGCCGCTTAATGGTGCAAGTGCGTCACTCGCCTGCTGGTTGGGAACTCGGCATTTGAGATTCGAATTGCTTGGCGTCCCAATAGTCACGCCACGCTAAGATCTTTCCATTGCGCAGCTCAAATACTCCCATACGAGGTACGCTGATCCGCTTGTTGCCAACCTGAAAATGATCCACGCGCTCGGTCATCACCACGTCACCGTCTGCTACGATGTGGCGAATCTCCCAAGGCAAAGCCGTCATTCGTTCGGCGCCACGTCGCAGCGTCTCCCGGATAGCGTCGCGTCCTTTGATGGGCTGCCATGGCGAATTCCACCAAGTTGCGTCTTCGGTGAAATAGCTCGCGAAGTCGTCTGGATCAGCTCGCACGCAGGCGTCAATGAACCGGCGGATGAAAGCTATACGGTCAGCATTTTCCAACGAATTGACCTCCAACCAGGAGGCTACACCAAAGCCGAGCGGATTGTCGCTAGCCTGGATCGGATGAGTTTGTCTTGCTTGCATGACGGTAGTGTATTACACTAAAAGTATGAAATCCCTGACCGTGCGGCTTCCGGATCAGCTAGTGAGGGAAATCGAGGCCGAATCTCGCGAGCGCGATTGCGCAAAGTCGGATGTCGTGCGCGAACGCTTGCAACGCGGCGCCGTACCCACGTCAAGTTCGTCCGCGCGGCTGAAGCTCATCGCCGATCTGATCGGCTCGGTGGACGGCTTGCCAGCCGACATGAGCGGGAGAAGGAAGAGATACTTGAAAACCACCGGCTATGGCAAGAAGCCTGCTGGTTGATGCTGGTTTTCTCGTGGCGCTGCTTAGCCGCCGCGACTCCCACCATAAATGGGCGGTCCAAGAGGCGTCTGGGAATTCGCCACCTTGGTATACCTGCGAGGCGGTGCTGTCTGAAGCCTACCATCTGCTTGGCGAACGGGGCGCGCCTGGATTGAACGCGATGCTTTCGCGTAGCGCCGTAGTTGCGAGGTTCAATTTGGACGACAACGTGGAAGCAGTGGTAGCGTTCTTGCAAAAATACGCAAGCGTACCGATGAGTTTTGCCGACGCCTGCCTGGTGCGCATGTCCGAGACAATGGCCGATCCGCTGATACTCACGACGGATACCGACTTTCGCGTCTATCGCCGTCATAGCCGGCAAGTGGTTCCTGTATTATGCCCCCGATGATCTTGCCCAGTTGAGTGCGTAAACACCGCCCCACTCGAACTCGATTGGCCCGCTGAAGGCATTCTGGATAGCAGCTCCGATGACGCTCGCATCCACACTGGGGTCGCGGGTCGGATGTGTTTCGAACCGTGATTCCCCGTAGACTTTCGAGTGGCCGACGGCACAGCCCGGTCCGATCGGCTCATGGTAATGTTCTGACGAGGAACAACATGGCCAACCGCTTTGGCACGGACATTCTGATTCAGGCGCCAGATCCGATGAGAGCTGCGCATTTTTACGTCGAGCATCTCGGATTCGAAATCACCGACGACAACCCGAAGATGGCCGGCCTTCATGGCAAGCACATCAACTTGTTCATCGAACCTGGACCGCGGCTGGGCCCAGTCTTGGAAGTGACCGTTGACAACGTTGCTGAAGCCAAGCAGCGGCTCGTAAGGAACGGCTGTGTAATTGTCAAGGACGAGCCTGATTTTCCTCGATGCTATGTCCAAGACCCGTTTGGCCTGATTTATAACCTGACCAGCTAGAGCGGAAGCCCAGCTCTTGTTTTGCCAGCATTGGTTTGCCGCCCCGTCCATCCGTTACTGGAAGGACCCACTTGACGTACCGTCCCGTGCACGTGCCCTGTCCGGAGTGTTCCCGAGTTGCCGCGCCGTCCGGAAGTTTCAGCTTCGTTACTCGAACGTGGGCAGAGGGGCTAAGCTGGATTCGAATCTGAGAACAAACGAGTTGGCCATCTTGGACCGTTTGATGCCCAGTAGAATCAACGCGGAGATGTGTGGCTCCCCAGGCAGGGCTCGAACCGGCCGCCCTTCGGTGTCCCCAGTTGGGTTCGTTCTTCAAAACCTGATAGGCTAGGCTGCTAGGAAAGGGAGACATCGATGCAGAGCGTATCTCGTTATGTTGTTTTGACGCTGGGGTTTCTCCTGGCGCTTCCCGCGGGAGCCGCGACGGCCGGCGCGCCGGAAAAGGTCACCATCGCCGGGCTGAGCCAGCCGGTCGAAATCCTGAAGGATCGCTGGGGCATCTCGCATATTTACGCCAAGAATGAAACCGACCTGTTCTTCGCCCAGGGCTACAACGTCGCGCGCGACCGGCTGTTCCAGCTCGAGTTGTGGCGGCGTCAGGCCACTGGCACGGTGTCCGAGATACTGGGACGAAGAGAACTGAAGCGCGACATCGGCAACCGCCTGTTCATGTATCGCGGCGATCTGAAGCAGGAGCTCAATTGGTATCACCCGCGCGGGGAATCGATCATCCAAGCGTTCGTGGACGGGGTCAACGCCTACATTTCGGAGACACAAAAAAATCCCGCGCTGCTGACGCCCGAGTTTAAGATGCTCGGCATCACACCGGGTAAATGGACCCCGGCGGTGGTGGTGAGCCGGTTCAACGGGCTGCTGGGCAACATCGATGAGGAGATGAACCTGGCGCTGGCGGTGCGAACCATCGGTGTTGAAAAGGTCAAGGATCTCGAATACTTTCAGCCGGCCGATCCCGACTTGAAGATGGATCCGGCCATCGACAGCTCGCTGCTCGCGAAAAACATTTTGGAGCTGTATCACGCCTTTCGCACGCCGATCAAGTTTGTCCCCGAGGAACTGGCAGCTGCCTATCGCGGCCAAACGCAGGCCGTCGCTCGCCTGGATGACTCAGTGGAAACGCCCAGCGCCATCGACTTGAGCAACCGCCGCCAGGATATCGGCAGCAACAATTGGGTGGTGAGCGGCAAGCTGACCGCTACCGGTTTTCCGATGATGATGAACGATCCGCATCGCAACCAACAAACACCGTCCCTGCGCTACTGGGTGCACCTGGTTGCGCCGGGCTGGGACGTGATCGGCGGCGGCGAGCCGGCGCTGCCGGGAGTTTCCATCGGCCACAACGATTTCGGCTCCTGGGGGCTGACCATCTTCGGAACTGACTCCGAGGATCTGTACGTGTACGACACCAATCCCGCCAATCCGAACGAATACAAATACAACGGCGGCTGGGAAGCGATGACGGTGATTAGGGAATCGATTCCGGTGAAGGGCGAGGCCGCTGTGGCGATCGATTTGAAGTACACCCGCCACGGGCCGGTGGTGTTTGAGGACAAAGCGCATCACAAAGCCTACGCGATTCGCGCGGCGTGGCGCGAGGTGGGAGGCGCTCCCTACTTGGCCAGCCTGCGAATGGATCAGGCGCACACTTGGGACGAATTCCGCAATGCCTGCGGCTACAGCCGCATTCCCGCCGAGAACATGGTGTGGGCGGATCGGAACGGCAACATCGGATATCAGGCGGTCGGCATTGCGCCCATGCGCCCAAACTGGAGCGGTCTGCTGCCGGTTCCCGGCGATGGCCGTTACGAATGGGACGGCTACTTGCCGATCAAGGCGCTGCCCAATGTGTTGAACCCCGAGAAAGGCTTTTTTAATACGTCGAATAATTATCTGATCCCGCCCGGCTGGCCCTATAAAGAGGCTCTGCATTACACCTGGGCGGATCCCTTTCGCGGCGACAGCGTGGAACAGTTCCTGCGATCCGGACGCATGTTCACGGTTTCCGACATGATGCAGCTGCAGAACAACGACCTGTCGATTCCCGCGCGCAGCCTGGTGCCGCTGCTGCGCGACTTGACCATCCAGAATGCCGCGGCGGCGCAGGCGCAATCGCGATTGCTGCGCTGGAACGATGTTCTCGACAAAGACTCGGTGGAAGCTGGAATTTACGAAATGTGGCAGCGCCATCTCATGGCCAACGTGCGCGAACAAATGGTGCCCAAAGAAGTCAAGGATTACATCGGCAATGTGGAGATGACGAAGATCATCCGCTGGCTGCAGGCGCCGGATGGGCGATTCGGTTCGGACCCGATTGCGGGCCGCGATGCAATTCTGTCGAAGAGCCTGGATGAAGCCGTCGCCGAGCTTACCCAGCGCTTTGGCCCGGAGCAGGACAAGTGGAAACTGGGCGCGTATCATCACGCTTCTATTCCGCACTTCATGACGGCCGGGCTGAACGCGGCCGAGCGAAGTAAATTCGATGTGGGCGATCTTCCGCGCGGCGGCGATTCTTATACCGTCACGGCGACCGGCGGCGCCGACAACCAGACTTCCGGCGGTTCTTTCAAGATAATCGTGGACACGGAGGATTGGGACAGCTCGGTAGGGCTGAACAATCCTGGCCAGTCGGGCGACGTGAACGATCCACACTATCGCGATCTTTACCAGCTTTGGGCGCGCGGGAAATATTTCCCGATTTTCTATTCACGCGCGAAGGTGGAATCGGTCACCGAAAAGAGCACGCAACTGGAGCCGGCAGGGCATGGCGTCTCTACGACCGCGCGGATTGTGCGGTAGGCTGCGGACCAGTTAGACGCGATCGAACAGAGTTCCCAGGCGGATTGAGAACCCGGGAATCAAGCCGGAGCGAAATTCCTCTTTCTCCTCGAGGATGACGTTCTGCTTTTCCGAATATAAGTACGCTTGCCGGCCTTCGATGGAAAGCAGCCAGACTTCAGCCGTGCCGCAGCTCCGATGGCGCTGCGCCTTCTTCAAGAGCGATTCGAAGCTATCGTTCTGAGAGACGATCTCGATTGCAAGATCGGGAACAAAGCGCTGAACCCGCCGCTTGCGGTTGTAAAGTTCACATTTCTCGGGGCCGAAGAAACTCACATCGGGACCGTGGGCGTTGCCGCGAAAATCGTATTCCTGCTCGGATAAAACCCGTCCAAGCTTCCCCTGGGTGACAAAGGGCAGAAGCAACGAGATAAGGAGATCTCTAAGCGAGTTGTGTTCTCCAGTGTTTCCAGACACGTCTACGAGCTCCCCGTCGACAAGCTCGTGGTGCTTGACAGCCTCGTCGGGTAGCTTCTCGAAATCCTCAATGGTCAGGCGCGTCGTCGCCATAAAGTCATTTCAGCTCCACCACAGTCGCGCCCGTTCCGCCCTCGCCCGGCGACGCCGTATAGAATTTTTCGACGTGCGGATTGGTGGCCAGCAGCTCCGCGATCACCTTGCGCAAAATGCCCATGCCATGCCCGTGCACGATACGGACGCGATCGATGGAGGCCAGGCTGGCCGAATCCAGAAATTTATCCACGTTCTCGCGCGCTTCCTCGGCACGCTGCCCGATCACGTTGATCTCGCGGTAAGAGACATCCCACTTCGGCCCTGGCTCGAATGAGACATTTCGCGGAAGACGCGCCCCCGCCGGAGCGGGCGGCAAAACTTCTTCCACGTCGTCGATCGACACCTGCATCTTCATCAGGCCCGCGTCCACTTCGATCAAGTCGCCGGAGAGCTTACGGCGTACGCGGGCCGGCTCGCGCACACCTTTCAAGCGAACCCGTGCGCCTTCTTCGATGGAAACCCGTGGTCCACCGGCCGGCGTTACGCCGAACACGGCCGCCCGCGCTTGCTGCTCAAACTCGCGCTTCGTTTTCGCAACTCGGCGCTCAGCTTGCTCGGCGGCTTTGCGCTGCTCCGCGCTTTCCTGAATCTTCTGGATGGTGTCGCGGCCCGCGGCTTCAAAAGCCGTCACGGCGGCGTGCAGCCGTTCTTCCATCTCGCGGAACTTGGCCGTCTCGCGCTTCTCCCAATCCTTCGCGACGGACTGTTCGCGCGCCGCCAGCGCCTCCGTCTGACGCTTGAGCTCGCGCTCGGCTTCCGCGAGCGAATCGACGCGCTGGTGCAGCTCATCCAGGAAGCGCGCCACGTCGCGTTCCTGTCCCGACATCCGCGCGCGGGCGCGCTCGATCAATTCCGGCGAGAGTCCGAGTCGTCCTGCGATATCGAGCCCGGCCGATTTGCCCGGCGCGCCCAGGCGAAGAATAAAGGTCGGCTCGAGCGTCTGCTCGTCGAATCCCATGGACGCATTCAGCACACCCTCGGTGGTCGCGCCATAAACCTTCAGCGCCAGCAGATGGGTGGACGCCAGCGTGAAAGCGCCGTTGGAACGAAACATGTCGAGTATCGCGACTCCCAGCGCGCCGCCCTCCTCAGGATCGGTCGCGCGGCCCAGCTCATCCAGCAGCACCAGCGATTGCGGTGTCACGTCCAGCAGCATGTCCCGGACGTGCGCGATGTGGGCGGAAAAACTGCTCAGGCTCTCGGCGATGGATTGCTGGTCGCCGATATCCGCCAAAACCTGCTCGAAGAGGGGAAACTCTGCTTCGGCCGCCGGCACCGGAAGTCCGGCTTGCGCCATCAGCGCCAGCAATCCGGTGGTCTTCATAGAAACGGTTTTGCCGCCGGTGTTGGGACCGCTGATGAGCAATGTGCGATGCGTCTCATCCAGCGTGAGCGAGATCGGCACCACCGCCTTTTGCTGCCTGCGGAGCACGTCTTCGAGCAATGGATGCCGGGCTTCGCGCAGCACCAGCCGCCGGCCGGAATCCGGGCTGAAGCGGGGAATCGTACATTGAAATTCGTGCGCGAACTCCGCTTTGGCGAACAGCACCTCCAGGCGCCCCAGCGTTTCCACGGTGGATTGGATCTGAGGCGCCTGCGCGCGCAGCAGCTCGGTGAGCTCGCGCAGGATGCGATGCACCTCCCGCAACTCCTCCTCACGCAGCCGAACCAGCTCATTATTCAAATCGATGGTTTCGAGCGGTTCGACAAACAGCGTGTGCCCGCTGCCACTGGCGCCGTGAATCACGCCGTACACTTTGCGCTGCTGGCCGGCCACCACCGGGACGACAAAGCGGTCGTTGCGGAGCGTGATGAACTCCTCCTGCAAAGTTCCGTCGTCGTGGTGTGTCCGGAGAAAGCGCTCGAGCGAGCTTTGAATCTGCCGCTGCTGCCGTTCGATGTCTCGCCGCAACCGGTGCAGCGCGACGCTGGCATTGTCGGCTAGCGTCGCGTCAGGAAGAATCTTACCAGCCAGGTCGCGCAGGATCGAGCGCGGGTCCAGCATGTTCGCGGCCCGCGAGCCGAGCCGCGTGTATTTCGATGCTGCCAGATTCAACACGGCGCGAATTTCGCCGGCCTGCTCGAGCAGCCGGGTAAAATCCAGAATCTGCTGCGCTTCGAGCACCGCGCCTTCAATCCGCAGCAAGGGCAAAGCGGCGGAAATATCTGGAATGGAATCGAACGCGACGCGCATGGCCGCGCCGCGCCCCGCCGCCTGAGGGTGCCGTGATGCCTCCAGATAAGCCATCGCTTCGGCCGCATCCGCGAGCGACTCTTCGAGCGCCGCACGATCGGAATGCGGCTCCAATTTCTCGATCTCAGCATGGCCGAGCTGGCTGCGCACAAAACGCCCCACCACTTTGCGCAGCGATTCGAATTCGAGCAGATCAGCGCTGAAGTGTGCCAAAGGCTCTCTCGATCACGGCCAGCGTGCCTTCCGTAAGACGATACTCGCCGAGGTTCTGTTCCGAGACCCAGTCCGCGCGGCTCACGTCGCTCGCGGCTTGCAATCGCCCGCCCGTAGGACGGCACAAATAGTCGATCAGGACGTAATGATACTCCGGACGGCCGGCCGCATCCGGCATGATGCGCTCGAAGATCTCGAAGATCGAGAGCGGCTCAATTTCGAGGCCCGTTTCCTCCCGAACTTCGCGGCGAATCCCCGCCTCCAGCTTCTCCCCGGTTTCGAGAATCCCGCCCGGCAGCGACCAATAGCCTTTCAACGGCTCCTTGGCACGCTCCACCAGTAGAATTTTCGAATCCTCGAAGATCAGCGCTCCGACTCCGAGAAACGGGCGCGTCGGATAACGGCGATCGTCGTTAATACTGGACACTGCCCTTCACATCCAGCCGGATTCGGTACAACGAGGTTCGCGCGGTGACGTACAACCCTTGCAGATCTTCATCGCCGAACGCGCAATTGGACGGGGTCTCGCCCAGCGCGATCGATCCCAGCGGCTTTCCTTCCGGCGTGTAGACCTCAATCTTGTTCGCGGCCAGATAGAGATTGCCTTTTTCATCCGTGCGCAGCCCGTCGGGAATGCCGTCGATCCCGGAGACCAGCACGCGCTCGTTCGAGGCCGCACCTTTGGTATCGAGATCGTAGGCCCGAATGTTTCGCTCATCCGAATTGGAGACGTACAGGATACGGCCGTTGGGCGAAAGCGCGATGCCGTTCGGCCGGCCTTTAGGCTTGGCGATCAGTTCCACCTCGCCGCGCGGCGAAACATGATATACGCCGAAAAAATCAAGATCGCGCGTGTCTTCCTGGCTGCCGAAGGCCGGGTCAGTGAAGAAGACCTGACCATCCTTGCGGACCACAATATCGTTGGGCGCGTTGAACTGTTTACCCTGGTAGCGGTCGGCAAAAGTTTCCGTCTTACCTTTCTTGTCGGTGCGTGCGATGCGGCGGGAATGCGTCTCGCAGGTGTACAAACGCCCCTGCGCATCGAAAGCATTACCCATGGCGCCGTTGGAATTTGCGCGAAGCTGCCCAGCCTTCTCGCCAGGCTTGAATTCCAGAAGCTTGTTGTTGGGCACGTCGCTGAAGACCAGAAAGCCGTCGCGCGACCAGGCCGGACCCTCGGCGAAAAGATATCCGGTGCCGACTTTTTCGACCGTGAGGTCATCGAAATTCTGAGCCGACGCCTGCAGGACCAGCAGCAGGACCGGGAGTGCGAACCGCATTTATCGATCAGGGTAGCATTGCACGTGCAGAAGCTTGTCGCGGCTGATCGGCAGGGTTTGGCCCTGCTGCCCCGGGGGGATGTCCGCGCTATCCGCTCGGTCGGTTATCCCACTGATCGCGTTGAAGCACTCCAGCGCGTCACGGGGCGGGTCCAGGTCGGGCCCAGCGTTAATTTTCGGCGGGATCTTTCTCCGCGCTGTCTACCACCAGGACTTCGAGCGGCCCTCTCCGCGCTTCCAATTTCAGGCCAAGTTGCTCTTCGAGCGCGGCGAAAATGGACGGCCCATCTGTACCCTCGGTTGGCTCTCGGAGACCAGCGGCATCGCCGCCCGGCGCAACAGGCCGGTCTCTGCGCCAGTTCCATTCCAGTTTCACTTCATACATGCCGTCGAGGCCGGTCTCATCGAGAACAATCTGCCGCTCGAACCTTGAAAGCAGCAAGGCGAGCGTTGCCATCGACATTCGAGGGCTGACAATACGCCCCAACACCATGGGACCGTCAGCCGATGGCGCGTCAAGTTGGGCCTGCCGAAGTTTCGCAACATTCTTCAAGGGCACGATCGCTAGATAGGAAAGCTGCCTTTGTTCCCGATGCAGCGCCAGCTTCAATCGCTCCTCCAGCAGCGTCCGGAGCATGAGCAGAAGCTGATCGCGGGCCGTGCCGGGATCGGCTTGCGCGACAATGTCGAAGCGAACGCCTTTGGATTTGATCCAATCCGGCCCGGCAAGCTGAGAGTCTGACACGAATCCATAAGCGAACTTGAGGCAATCACTCAAGGTGACGTTGGCCAGCGTAACTCTGCCATTCCGAATGGTGCCGAGATTGATATTGTATTGCTCGCCGGCCTGCGGAGGCGGGACCGCTTTGACCGTCGCGACATCGAATGCAGGCGACCTTTGAGCGCTTGGCGTTTGGGCGTCAACAGAGACTAAGTCGACCGCTACCGCTGCTATAAGCACGAGCGCCAAACTGCCAGCCATTAAATGAGGTTAGACTCCGAGGCGAAGGGCAAAGTTCCAGCGAGCAGAGGGCGTGGAATGTGGTCTTCGGTCCGGCGCTCGGCGGTCGCGATAAACTAGGTAAAGAGTGACACGCAGAGTCCTCATCTCGGCCGGCGAGGCCTCGGGAGACCTGTATGCGGCCGGCCTGGTGGAAACCCTTCGGCGGCGCAACCCCGATCTTGAATTCTTCGGATGCGCCGGACCCCGCATGCAGCAGGCCGGCGTGCGTGCGGTGGTGGATTCAAGCAGTCTCGCGGTGGTCGGCCTGGTGGAAGTGATCACACACATCCCGCGCATTTACGGTGAGTACCGCAAGTTGGTTCGCGCGGCCGCATCCGAAAAGCCCGCCGTCGCTATCCTCACGGACAGTCCCGATTTCCACCTGCGGCTCGCGCGCCGGCTCAAGAAACTCAATGTCGGCGTGATCTATCTGGTGGCCCCGCAAGTCTGGGCTTGGCGAAAAAGGCGCATCCCTCTGATGCGCCGCACCATAGATCGCCTGCTGTGCATCTTTCCGTTCGAGCCCAGCTTCTTCGCCCCCACCGGGATTCAGGCCTCCTATATCGGCCACCCGCTCACACGCCTGCTGAAGCCTTCGGCCGGAAGGGAGGAACTGCGCAGGCGATTCGGCGTTTCTCCCGCAGTCCCGTTGGTAGCGTTACTACCGGGAAGCCGTCAAGGTGAGGCCGCCCGGCATCTCCCACTGCTGCTTGAAACCGTACAAAAGATCCGCGCGGCCCACTCCGGGCAAGCCCCAAGCTTCGTTGTGGCTGTCCCGCCCAGCACCATACCGCCTGGATCAACTTTTCGGGAACGTATTTCCCAGTCATCCATCCAACTGCTTGAGGGCCAGACCTGGGATGTACTGGCCTGCGCCGACTTGGCGCTGGCGGCCAGCGGGACCGTTACCATCGAGGCCGGTTTGTTGGGCACTCCGCTGATCGCGTTTTATAGGGTGAACAAGTTAACTTGGTTGATGGGCCGGAGGCTGGTAAACGTCCCCTTTTATTCCATGGTGAACCTGGTAGCCGGCCGGCGCGTCGCGCCGGAATTGATCCAAAACGAATTGACGCCGGAACGCCTGGCCGCAGAGGCGCTGCGTTTGCTGGGCGACGAAGCCGCGCGCACCCACATGCGCCGTGAACTCGGCCTGGTCGCGCAAAGCCTGTCTGGCGTCGAAGATCCTATGGAAGTAGCGGCGGCCGAAGTAGAAAAATATCTGGCAGGCGGCGAGAACGCAACTTCGCTCAAGGAGGAATCCGCGCTCGCGTCGCGTTCCGTGGTGCGCGCTTAGCAAGAAGGAAATGGCTCATGTTTCGTAAGACACTCCTGGCAGCTCTCGCGTTGACGTCATTGCTGGCCGCACAAGACCGCGGAGCTAAACGCGGACAAATTGACGTCCAGAACTACGCGATCGACGCCGAGGTTAATCCCCGCACCCAGTCCCTCACGGCGGTGGTCAAGGTTCGCTTCGTCCCCCTGGCCAACGACATCTCGTCGCTTTCTTTCGAGCTGAACAACGCGCTGAATCTCTCGCGCGTCACCGATGAAACCGGCCGCCAGATCCAGACTTCGCGCTCCACCCAGGACACCGCGGTGCGGCTCAGCCTTCCAGGACCGCTGGTGAAAGGCACGCCCACCACATACACGTTCAGCTACGACGGACACTTGAGCGGCCAGGAAGATTCGCCGGTCTACGGCATCAAATTCGCGTCCATTCAGAACGATTACGCGTACCTGATGTATCCATCTCGCTGGTTCCCGGTCAACGACTACACGGTGGACCGCTACACCGCCGACCTGCGTATTACCGTGCCTTCCGGCTTTAAGGTCGTCTCCGGGGGCCTGGAACACGACGAGCCGGTCGGCGCCGATAAGATCGCTTACAACTTTCAGTACACCAAGCCCTCGTTTCCCGGCAGCATCGCCATCGTGCAAGGCGACCCGCTACGCGTCGACTCGGAGGGCGTCACCACCTCGCTCTATTTCCGCAAAAAGCAATCCATGGCCAACGCTTACGGCGAAGAGACCGGAAAGATAATGAGCTACTTCACCAGCGTCTACGGCTTGCCTCCGCAGGCCAACTTGACGCTGGTCGAAACCGACGACGGAACACCAAACGGTTTCTCGGCGCCCGGAGTGATTTTCCTTTCTCCCGGCGGCATCGGCGATAAGGTTGCCGAGCGCTTGCTGGCCAACCAACTTGCCCGCCAGTGGTGGGAAACGCTGATGTCTCCCATCAATCGGGACCATATGTGGCTGGAGAACGGCAATGCTCGCTTTGCTGAAATGCTCTGGGATGAGCACACGGGCGGCCCCGGCGCTTTCGAGCAGGATGTCCACGATACTTACGTCGAAGCGCTCACGGTGGACAATCCGCCGCTGATTCAATCCAGCCGCCTCGAGGATTACTCACCGGAATACTGGGCTGAAACTGCGGCCAAGGGCGCCGCCATTCTGAACATGCTGCGAAACGTGATGGGCGCCGACGGGTTTTCCAAACTCCTGGCCGGTTTTGCCGGCGACCATGGCTGGCAATCCATCAGCACCGCCGATTTCCGGCAGGCCGCCGAGAAAATCTACGGCTCGAGCCTGCAGTATTTCTTCGTGCAATGGATCGAATCCAACGGCGCGCCGGAGTTTCGCCTGGAGTACACCGTGTTCCGTCTCGGAACCAAGGGCTTCCGTGTCATGGGCAAGATTTCGCAGGACCTCGACACCTTCCACATGCCCGTGGACCTCAAGATTGAGACCGAGGGCAATCCCGAGACCAAGCGCGTGGACGTAGTGGGCACCTCGTCGGAATTTTCCATCGATACTTTCGGCAAGCCGAAGTCCGTGAGCATCGATCCTAGCGGCGCTTTACTGCGTTGGAGTCCGACCATGCGCGTGGAGGTGGCCATCAAACGCGGCGAGCAGTTCGTAGCCATCGGCGAATTGGGCGATGCTCTGAAGGAATATCAGAAGGCTATCGAGGTGAATCGCCAAAGCTCGCTGGCGCACTACCGCGTCGCTGAGATCTTCTTCCTGCAGAACAATTATCAATCCGCCGCCAACGAATACCGCGAAGCGCTCAATGGCGACCTGACGCCCAAGTGGACTGAGGTGTGGGCGCACATCAAGCTCGGCAACATCTTCGATGTCTCCGGCCAGCGCGACCGCGCCGTCAACGAATACAACCAGGCCATGCGCACGCGCGACAACACCTCCAACGCCCAGGAAGAAGCCGCGAAATATCTAAAGCAGCCCTTCGAGCGGAAACACAGCAACATTTAGTCCGGTTCACCGGCATCCCACTCGCGATTCACTTCGCCCGCCCGTCGTTGAGGCGAGATACCATGTGCCAATAGAGTGAGCTTGTTTCGACTCATATATGCCGCACTAGTGTTGATGCTGTTGTTGCCGGCCGCCGCGCCTCTTTGCGCTCAGGGCAACTATGAAGTGCAGGTGTACGGCAGCGAGATGGTTCCACCCGAGCGCACTATGGTGGAGCTACATTCCAACTTTACTTTCGAAGGGTCGAAGACCGAGGTTGACGGAGTTCGTCCCGACAATCACGCGCTGCATGAAACCATCGAGATCACGCAGGGCTTCACCAGTTGGTTTGAAACCGGGTTCTATATTTTCATGAGCTATCGCGCCGGCGAGGGATACCAGTGGGTGGGCGATCATATCCGCCCGCGCGTTCGCATCCCCGAGGAGTGGCACTGGCCGGTGAACGTGAGTCTTTCCACCGAAATTGGCTATCAACGTCGCTCTTACTCACCGGATACCTGGACGTGGGAGATCCGGCCCATCGTCGACAAGCAATTGGACCGTTGGTACCTCGCTCTCAATCCCTCCGTGGATCGCTCCTTCCATGGGCTGAGCGTGAGCAAAGGGGTCACGTTCGCGCCCAACGCCAAAGTAAGTTACGACGTCACCAAAAGAGTCAGCATGGGCTTCGAATATTACGGCGACCTGGGCTCCATTACGGGCTTCGATCCGCTTCACGATCAGGTGCAGGCCATCATGCCCGCCATCGACCTGAATCTTGGCCCCAATTGGGAATTCAACTTCGCCACTGGCATTGGTCTGACGGGCGCCACCGATCATCTGCTGGTGAAGATGATCCTCGGCCGGCGCTTCAAGTTTGGGAAAAGATAATCTGGGACAAGACCAACGCATCGCAAACGCCCGTGGTCACGGCAATTTCTCGGGCGCCTTGATCTGCTGCCAGCCTTCTCCGCTGAGTGACTCGAGAAAGGCCAGCAGGTCTGCCTTGGCGGGAGCATCCAGAAAGAACGGCGCAATGCGCGAATCCAGGTGCGCGTCCGGTTTGCCCCCCTTGCGATAGAACTCCAGCACGTCGTCCAACGTTTTCTCCCGCCCGTCATGCATGTAGGGAGCAGTGTGTTCCACCTCCCGAAGTGTTGGCACCTTGAACTTCCCTTCGTCGCCGCGCTTTCGCGTGATTCCAGCCAGGCCCAGGTCCGGCGGTTCCTGATCCGGACCGATGCCCAGGCTCGCGAACTTCTCATTGGTGAAGTTAAAACCGTTGTGACATTCCGAGCACTCTCCGGAGCGTTCAAAGATCTGAAGGCCCCGTTTCGCTTGTGCACTTAACGCGTGTTTGTCCCCATTCGCAAAACGATCGTAGGGCGAGTTGCCGGAAAGAATGGTCCGCTCGAAGGTCGCGATCGCCTTTGTGATCCGGTCAAAGGTGACATGGGAATCTCCGAATGCCCGCTCGAACAGCGATCCATAGCCCGCGATTTTCGATATCGCTGCAGCCGCGGCATCGGGCGTCGTACCCATCTCGTCGGGAGCCGTGATCGGCCCGAGTGGCTGCGCTTCGAGCGTCGCAGCTCGCCCATCGTAGAATTCGCTCCGCCCGTAGGCTCGATTAATCAGCGTGGGCACGCGCCGCCGCAGTGGTTTGCCGGTGACACCCATCGGAGCGGGATCGCCTCCTGCAAACGCATGCTCCGGAGGATGACAAGTCGCGCAAGAAACTTTCCCGTTGGCTGAAAGGCGAGGATCGAAGAACAGATAACGGCCCAGTTCCACGCGTGCCGCAGAGTACGCGTTGTCGGCCGGCCAGATCACGGGCGGCAACCCGAGTGGAGGCTTAGGAGGCGAATCCGATGGCACAGCCTGCGCGATTAGATTTCCCCGCATCAGTAGCAGGGCGATTCCCGAAAAGACTGTGCGCGCAAACAGCGTCCAATTTGAATGTTGCCAGAGCGGTGATGGCCGGGTCAGGCCGCCAGCTTCGGTGTCAGGTACCACTTCAGCACTCCGCGCGGCGCGGCCGCGAACTTGTCGATTTCAACGCACGCCAATCCACCCTTTTTAAAATCGATCTGAAAACCCGAGCATCCCAGCAAAAACGCCGTTAGTCCGCTGAACAGCGGCTCATGACCGGCTAGCAGGATCTGGGGCTCGTCCTTGTGGACGCGGATTTCTTCCCAAACTGCATCCGGACGCGAGGACGGCTCCAGGCTCCTGGTGCGCAGCAGGTCGCCCTGGTACTTGAAAATCTCGGCCGCAAGTTGCGCGGTCTGGAGCGCGCGGCGGTAGGGGCTGGTCAGAATCAGCGAGGGCTGGACGCCCGCTTCAGAAGCGGCCCGCAAAACGCTGCGCAGCTTCTTTTTGCCCTCCGCGGTGAGTGATCGGTCCGAGTCCGGCTCGCCTGCTCGAGCGTCATCCGCGATCCCGTGCCGAAGAAGATAGATCTCCATTCCTGGTAGCCTAACGGTTTGAAACCTTATCTCGATCGAGCGGCGTTTTATTTGACGTGCGGCTCGCTCATCTCCATTCTATTCTCGATCGCGGTCTCGCAGCTTTGTCTGGCGCTAGCGCTGGCCGCCTTGCTGCTTTCCTCCGAGCAGCTGCGCTTGCCGCCGATTAAGCTGCCGCTGGCGCTGTTCATCATCGGCACCATAATTTCGCTGCTGGTTTCCGGACACATCCGCGACGGTACGCCGCAAATCCGGAAGTTTTTCGTGCTGTTCGTTCTGCTGCTGGTCTACAGCACGTTCAAGAAGATCTCGGAAATTCGAGCCGTCGTGCTGCTGTGGGCGTTGGTGGCGACGCTTTCGGCGGTCCGTAGCTTGTTTCAGTTCTGGGAAAAATACCAACAGGCCGCGGCGCAGCATTCCAACTTCTACGATTTCTATGTCGGCTCCCGAATCACGGGCTTCATGAGCCATTGGATGACCTTCGGCGGCGAAGAGATGATCGTACTGCTGCTGCTCGCCTCCTATCTGTTTTTCTCGCGCACGCCGCGCTGGAAAACCGCGGGCTGGCTCTGCGCCCTCATTCTGGTTGTGTCCATGGTGCTCGGCTACACGCGCAGCATTTTCTTGTTAGGATTCCCGATCGGTCTGCTTTACTTGCTTTGGTTCTGGCACAAATGGCTGGTCGCCGCTGTTCCCATCGCGGCGCTGCTGGTTCTTCTGGTGGCGCCCGCGTCGCTCAAGGAGCGCGTGATCTCCGCGTTCCAGCCGCACGGCGAAACAGATTCAAACCTGCATCGCGCCATCACGCGCGAAACCGGATTTGCCATCATCCGCGCGCATCCCTGGTGGGGAATAGGCCCGGAACAAGTGGGAAAACAATTTGAACAGTGGGTTCCTTCCGACGTCGCACGGCCGCTGCCGGAGGGCTGGTACGGCCATCTGCACAACATCTATCTTGAATACCCGGCCGAGCGCGGCATTCCCACCGCAATGATGCTGTTTTGGATGATCGGCAAGATCCTATGGGACTTCGCGCGTGCGTTGCGAGGTAAGCTCGCGGTAACCGAAGCGCGCTTTGTATTGCACGGCGCCATCGCCGTGATCCTTGCAATTCTGGCCGAAGGCTTCCTCGAGTACAATCTCGGCGACAGCGAAGTGTTGACCTTGTTCTTAGCGGTGGTGGGTTTCGGCTACGTTGCTCGTGAGGCAGTGGATCTCGGTGCGTGACCTGGAAGTCTTGTTGGTAGGCGGCGCCGGAGGACTCGGATCGGCCACCGCGGATTTGCTGAGCGGAGGAGGCGCACGCGTCGTCATCAGCTCTCGCAGTCATGGCCTGCGTGCCGACATCACGCAAGCCGCGGACCGCCAACGACAGCTCGAGGCCGTTCCAAATCTATATGGCCTGGTTGTATTCGCCGGCGATCCGGCACGCGGGGCCATCGAAAACGCCATGCCGCGCTCGCACGCGGTGAATTACGAAGGCCCGATTCTGCTGGCGCGAGCGGCCGCCGAGCGAATGAAGACCAACGGGACGCCAGGGGCGATCGTGCTGTTTGCCAGCATGCAAGCCGTGGCGCTGTTTCCAGGTTCCACTGCCTATGCGGGCGAAAAGGCCGCACTGCTGCACGCCGCGCGTATTCTCGCCAAAGAATGCCGCGGCCCCGCCAACATCCGCGTGAACGTCATCGCACCCGGTGTCATGCAGGCCGGAATGGCGGAATCGAGCATTGCGTCGGGCAAGTACGAGCACTACATCACCCAAGGTGCGATCCCGCGGTATGGAAAAGCGGCCGACATCGCTCGCGCGGTTCGCTTCCTGCTCGAGCCCGATAACTACATCACCGGCCAGGTGCTTTCGGTCGACGGCGGGATCACGCTGTAATTCCGACTCATGTTTGGTCTAGTAGTGATACCTGACATGGGCCCGAGTGATCAGCCTCTTCTCGAGGACCACCCAAGACAATTGCGCCAACGCCAGTGTTGCAGCGAGAGCGCCGAGAGCTATCGTTAGTGTCGCAGGGCTGTTGATTACCGGTTGGCCAAACCCCGCAATCCAAAATGCTGCATGACGGATTGGCTCATGAATGAGGTACACACAATACGATACTCCGCCGAGCCACCGCAGCCACGCGGACCTAAAAAAGGTTAGCATCGGAGAGAGAGGCTTTATCAGCAGCAATAGAACCAATTGAAAATAAGTCAGAGCTAATAAGCTATAACCGCCAGTTCCCTGCCAGGCGTAGTTACTCCACTTCAACAGTGCGGGCAACAAACCAATGCAGACAAAGAGGCTGGCATAACACATCCGGCTATGCCGGATCATCCATCGCTTGGCCTCCTCGCTTCTCACAATTATCGCTGCCAATACACCCAGAGCTAAAGCGTCGGCCCGAGCTGGCAATAGCGCGTGGACTTGCGCGAATCCCTGGCCTTGAGCAATCAAGGCTGCCCGGAAAAGGGGTGCGCCCACAATGCATGCGGCTAGGAACCAAAGAAGCCGACGACGAGAAAGCAATCGAACGACCAACGGAAATGCCAAATAGAACTGCTCCTCAACTGCGAGTGACCAGGAAACACCCAACCAAACGCCTCCACGCGTAAAATCGCCCATTAAGTTCTGGGCAAATAGCGGATACACCCACAAAGGTATTCCGGTAAGGAAGAGTTGCGCGTGCGGCAGCACGAGTTCACCCACCGCTAGGAAGGCGATCATTAGATAGTAGATTGGGAAAATTCGATGGACCCGCCGAATATAAAAAACTGAGAAGTAACGATCTGATCCCCTATGATCGATAAGAATCCCGCCGATCAAGAAACCGGAGAGCACGAAAAACAGGTCAACACCGGACCAGCCGAGACGGGAAGGTAGAAGAGCGTAGTACCAAAGCGAGTGCTCGGGTATCGCAACGTTGACGTAATGATAGAGGAGCACCAAGAGGATCGCCAGGCCTCTGATTCCGTCCAGTTCCGAAATGCGGCTTCCGCTTGAACCGGTGGGAGCAGAAGCGATTCCGGGAAGAGCTGAAGTGCCAGCCGGCATTTATCGATTCTACTGCTTTTGGTCTCATGGCCTATGTTACGCAAGTACTCACCAGTACTGACCAGACGACAATGAATAGATTGGAGTCGCGGACAACGCCTGCTCTTCTATTGTGGTTTGTAGACGATGCAGTCGATCTCGATCTTCATCTCGCGGCCGGGAAGTTTGGCTTCCACCGTGGTGCGCGCCGGGCGGTGCTCGCCAAAAAATTCGGCGTACACTTCGTTCATGGCGGCGAAGTCCTGCATATTCGCCAGAAAAACGGAGCACTTGACCACGTCGGTTCGCGCCGCTCCGGCTAATTCCAAAATCCGGCGGATGTTCTCGAGCACCATCTTCGCCTCATGGCGAATATCGCCGAACGACATTTGATTCGTCTCGGGATCGATGGGCCCTTGACCCGAGACGAAGATGAAATCGCCGGCTCGCACGAACGGCGAGTAAGGACCGCGAGGTTTGGGGATCATTGCCGGCGTTTTCGAATCATTGCATAGTGTGGTGAATCTGATCGGGCTTCTTTTTCCTGCTGCGGCGCGGGCGGTCTGAGATGTGGCCGGGCGCCGCTACCTTGCGCGGACGCCGGACCGGCTTGGGCTTGACCGGCGGAGGATTCGGTTCGAGCAGCGACGGCTGGCCTTCCACGATCGGCTGCCTCTCGTCTTCTAACGGCTCGTGACTCTCGGGGGCGGCCGGTGGTTCAGGAACCGCCGGCGGATAAAACTCCGCGCCCAGATAAACTACCAGGCCCTTTTCTTCATCGGGCTCCACGCGAACCACCAGCTTGTCCTGCGCGTAATTCAGGAACTCGGAAAACTCCTGGTAGCCGAATGCGGCCGGCGAGAAGTTCGGAGCTTCCGCCGCCATCCAACCTTCCAGGTCGTCCGCCGCTGCTCCGTTTTCCATTTCCAGACGATGCGTCTCCAGCACATCCCGCAGATGGGGCAAAGCCTCCTCCGGCTTGGGAGTGGGACGCTCGGGCTGGGTCGAAGTCTTGCGCTCGATGATGTAGCGGCCGCCCTGGCCGCTGACGTTGACGTATTCGGCCTTCTTGAGCTTCTCGACGAAATCGGAAAAGCTGTTGGCGCCATAAGCCTTCTCGGTAAAAGCCGAATCGAGCTGCAACATGGTGGACTTGAGCAATCCGAGCTGTGGTTGCACGGCGCGGCGTTCCAGCACTTGCAGAGCGCGTTCCACCAAAGGCATAGCCTGAGCCAGATCGAGCGGCTCGGGCCGGCCGCGATGGCCGCCTTGCTGGCGTTCGCGGGGCTGGCCGGCATGCTGTGGCGGGCGCTCGCGCCGCTCGCCGCGGTCGGAGGGTTCCGACAACAGCGATTCATAACTCACGAACTCGTGACAATTCTGCTGCAGAATCGTGCTGGTGAATGCCTTTCCGCCGACCACGAACACAGTCTTGCCGTATTCCTTCAGCTTGTTCACCAGCGGAATAAAATCGCTGTCGCCGCTGATAATGGCGAATGCGTTGACGTGCGGATGCGTGAAGGCCATCTCCAGCGCATCCAGCGCCAGGTTAATGTCGCCGCCGTTCTTGTCCCCGCGCGGCGAAGGCAGGCGTTGCACCATTTGTACAGCGTTCTCCGCCATCGACCGGGCCGCGCCCTCCTGCCGGCCCCAGTTGGCATAAGCGAACTTGGCGACCAGATCGCCTCTTTCCTTGAGCGCATCCAGGGCGAGCGATACATCGAACTCGCGCCGAAGCGTTGATTTCACGCCGATCTCGATATTGTCGTAATCGACGAATACGGCGATGTTCAGTTTTTCTTGCATTGTTTCTCTTTAGCTAGTTAATTTTCACAGGCGCTAGCCTGCGTGGCGGGCAACCAGTGCCTGCCCTTACGCTTCAAGCAGTCTGCTTTACCGAAGACCGTATGAAGTCTACAATTCCTTCGAGCGAGGCTCCAGGCTGGAACACCGCCGCGACGCCCAGCTTCTTGAGCTCGGTGGCGTCCTCGTCCGGAATTATACCGCCAACCACCACCAGGATGTCTTCCATGCCCTTATCCCGCAACAACTCCATCACGCGCGGCACGATCGCATTATGCGCGCCCGAGAGGATGGACAATCCGATAACCTGGACGTCTTCCTGCAACGCGGCATTGACGATCATCTCCGGCGTTTGGCGCAGGCCGGTGTAAATCACTTCCATGCCCGCGTCGCGGAGCGCGCGCGCGATGACTTTCGCACCCCGGTCGTGGCCGTCCAAACCAGGTTTGGCCACCAGCACCCGGATGCGATCCATATAGCTTGATTCTAACATTTGTGACGCCGGATCTCCGGCGCTATGAACGAGACAAAGAGACCGGGCCGTTTCACTGGTTCAAAAGCGTGGAATGTCCGCGGCGTCGGCGTGCGCGTTTTACAGCGCTATTCAAGCGTTGCTGCAGGCCAAAGCTTCGAACTGGACGTGTTCTTTCGGATCGTAGCGCCTTGCTTTCAGCTATGAGGTATCTATAAGATCGGACTTAACTAACCCGGGGTTGCAAAGCAGGCAAAATGCGTGGAGACACCGAATAAGACGATCTATCGCTACGCGATGCTAGTCGCGGCCAGTTTTCTAACGCTGATTGCGATCGGCGCTTATGTCGGCAGCCGGGCTGCCGCGGCCCAACTGGATACGCGCAGATTTCTCGATGCGAACGTGCACAGCGGTGCGGCTGTTATCGTAGGTTTTCTGGCTTTCTCCTTGGCGGTTCGCCAAGAGGGAATGGAGGCCGCCCTTTTGAGCTGGACTTCGCTGGCCCTCTTCGCGATTGAAGGCTCGATTGGATGGTTAGGGGGACGGTTACTGCACGCTACCCTCGCACCGCTGGTGTTCGCCAGCATGGTTGCGGTCATGCTGGTCACATCCGCGGAATGGAAAGAACCTCCAGAGCTAGTGGACGAACGTCTGTTCCCTTTCTTGCGGCCATTGGCATTGGCCGGGCCGCCGCTACTGGTCCTGCAAACTTTGCTCGGCGCCAGCTATCGTCATAAACTAACCGGCGTATTACCGCATCTGGGCGGAGCAATGATCGTTACACTCACCGCCCTAATCGCGGCGAGTTTAGTATTGCATCGGTGTCCCTCGCACCGGCCGCTACGCGCCGCCGCAAGCTGGCTGATGGCCATCGTTCTGGCGCAGGTGACGCTCGGGGTTGCGGCATTCACCATGCAGTTGCTGGGGTTGGCAAGCACGGCCGCGCTTGTATTCGCAACCGCATCGCATGTTGTCGTGGGATCTTTGACGCTCTCGGCCAGCGTCGTGTTCGCCATGCAGGTTCACCGGCAGGTGCGGCCTGCTTCTGCCGAAGCTTCCAGAAATGTCGCCCCGGAGGTAACTCTTACTCCTCCGGCTGGCCTTTAGCCCAACTTATAAAACCGTGGTCTCGGTGTAGGTGCCGAAAACCTCGCGGAACGCATCGCAGATCTCGCCCAGCGTCGCGTATGCGCGTACCGCGTCCAGGATGTAGGGCATGGTGTTTTCTTGGGCCGACGCGGCGCGGCGCAGAGCGTCTAGAGACGCGCCAACTCTCGCATTATCGCGGCGCGACTTCAGCTTGGCCAGCTTCTCGAGCTGATGCTGCCCGGAGCTTTCGTCGATCTGCAAAAGCTCGATCGGCTCCTCGTTTTGTTCCACAAACGCGTTGACACCCACGATCTTCTGCTCGCCGGTCTCGATGGAATGCTGGTACTCGAAGCTGGCGTTGGCGATCTCGGTCTGCGGGAAGCCGCGCTCGATGGCCGGGATCATGCCGCCCATCTCGTCGATGCGGCGAATATAGTCGCTGGCGCGCTTTTCCATCTCGGCGGTCAGGCTTTCGACGAAGTAGCTGCCGCCCAGCGGGTCGGCAACAGCAGGCACGCCGCTCTCGTAGGCGATCACCTGCTGGGTGCGCAGCGCGATGGTGACGGCGTGCTCGCTCGGCAGCGCGTAGGCTTCATCCAGCGAGTTGGTGTGCAGCGATTGCGTACCTCCCAGCACCGCCGCCAGAGCCTGCAACGTGGTGCGCACGATGTTGTTGTAGGGCTGCTGCCAGGTCAGCGAACAGCCGGCTGTCTGCGCGTGCGTTCGCAGTTTCCAGCTACGCTCATCGCGAGCGCCGTAGCGCGAGCGCATCACTTCCGCCCAGATCTTGCGCGCGGCGCGGTACTTGGCAATCTCCTCGAAGAAATCGTTGTGCGAATTAAAGAAGAAGCTCAGACGCGGCGCAAAGCTGTCTACCGGAAGCCCGCGCTCGATGCCCCAATCGACGTATTCCATTCCATCGCGCAACGTGAACGCCAGCTCCTGCACCGCGGTGGACCCCGCCTCGCGGATATGGTAACCGCTGATCGAGATCGGATTGAAGCGCGGAACATGCTGTGTCGAGTACTCGATCACGTCCGTCACCAGCCGCATGGAGGGCCGCGGCGGGTAAATGTACTCCTTCTGCGCGATGTATTCCTTGAGAATGTCGTTCTGCAGCGTGCCGGAGACGCACGACCAATCCACGCCCTGCTTTTCCGCGACCACCAAGTACATGGCCCAGACGATCGGAGCCGGCGAGTTGATGGTCATCGAAACCGTGACATCGCCCAGCGGAATCTCGCGGAAAAGAATCTCCATGTCCTCCAGCGAGCAGATGGAGACGCCGCACTTGCCGACTTCGCCTTCTGAAGTCGGATGGTCGGCATCGTAGCCCATCAATGTCGGCAGATCGAAAGCCACCGAGAGTCCGGTCTGGCCCTGGCTCAGCAGATAGCGGTAGCGGCGATTGGTTTCTTCCGGCGTCGCGAAGCCGGAGAACTGACGCATGGTCCAAAGCCTGCCGCGATACATGCTCTGGTGGATCCCGCGCGTGTAAGGAAACTCGCCGGGCGGCGGCTCCACGAGCCCCCGGATGTCTTCAGGACCGTAGACCGGTTCAACCGGGATTCCGCTGAGCGTTTTGCGGGCGGCCGCTGGAGGCGCACCGGTAAGCTGTGCCATCAACTTCATTGTAGGCGCAACAGCGACTGTCGCGGGCTTCCGCGCGCGACGCGATCCGCGGTCCTAGCCAATAGTCGCGTTCAAGCGCCGGACGAGATCTTTCAAGGCGTCCGACTGAGTGGCTAATTCCGTAGCCGCCGCGGCACTCTCCTCGGAGTTCGCGGCCGCCGCTTGGGTCACCTGGTCCATTGTTGCGATGGCTCGGCCGATCTGTTCGACGCCACGCGCCTGCTCCTGGATGCCCGAGTCCACCTGATCCACCAACATCTTCACCTTGCCGGATTCCTCGGTGAGGGCGTGAATGGCCACCGCCACTTGGTCCACTTTGGTCTTTCCGTCGTTGGACTTGGCGATGGAGTCCTCAATCAGAGCCGCCGTGTCCTTGGCGGCCTGTGCGCTGCGCTCGGCCAGATTGCGCACTTCGTCGGCGACTACCGCGAAGCCCATGCCGGCTTCACCAGCCCGAGCCGCCTCCACCGCCGCGTTCAAAGCCAGGATGTTGGTCTGGAAAGCAATTTCATCGATCACTTTGATGATCTTGGCGATCCTGTCGCTCTGCGTCTTGATTTCCGCCATGGCTGCCGTAGCCTGCTCCAGCGATCGATTTGTGTCGGCGAACCTCAGTTGCGATTGGGCGACCAAGCCCGCCACCGACTTGGTGTTCTCGGCGTTCTTACGGGCCATGGAACTGATCTCCTCACTCGATGCCGCTGTCTCTTCGAGCGAGGCGGCCTGCTCGGAGGTCCCTTGGGCCAACGACTGGCTGGAGGAAGAGACCTGCCCAGCCGCGCTGTCCACCTGTTCGGCGCCTTGGCTCAAGGTATCGGCCAACCGATGCAGCCGGCGCGCCACCTGGCCCGATTTCAGGAGCGCGAGCAGCGAGACCGCTATCAAAAGAAGCCCTGACAGCCAAGCAAGTATTTGCGCCGACCGGCTGTCATGTTGGATCTTTCCGGAAACCCCTGCGGCTTCTTTGTCCAGGCCCTGTCGAAACTCGAGCATGGTTTGCTTATACTTTCGCCATAACGGCGTGTCCTCGGAGTTCAAGAGCTTTTTGCCCTGGTCGAAATCTCCACTGCGAGCCAGCTCATGAATGTGCTCCTGAACTGCCACATGCTTCTTGAAATCCGATTCGATAGACGTCAGAGATCGCGTCAGGCCTGTCCCGGGAAACAGTTTCTCGGTAGTCTGCTGGAGCGAGTCCAGGGTCTTCTCAAACTCCCTCACCGCGGCCTGGTGATTTTCAAAGGCTTTTTTGTTGGCGGGATCCAGCAGAATGTTCCGCGTCGCCTGGCACATCTGCAGGCCGGTGGCAAGCAAATCGACGGCGTTGTTGGAAGCGGGGCCAATTTCCATTAACAGCTTGTTTCCCTTGGCAAGCTCTCGAGTCAAGTAAATGGATATCCCCCCCGAGAGGGCAGCGATGAGGAAACTGACCAAAACTGCATAACGCACGGCGCGAACGGACTGCCACCGGCCATGCCTCGATGTCGAAGTGTCTTCCATAATTAACCAGGCTGCGGACGCGCGGTTCTATCGAAAGAGGTCGAATTATTTCTCCACTGGAAGGCCGGCGGCCTGGTAGGCAGTAAATCCACCGTCCAGAGAGTACACGTTGGTGTACCCCATCCGCTTCAGGTTTTCGGCCGCGAGCGAGGACCGCGCGCCCGAATGGCAGTACAGAACGATGACCGCTTCTTTGTTCGTCACTTTGGCTTCGATGTCGTGCTCGATCATTCCCTTGGAGATGTGCAAAGCGCCGGCCGCGTGACCTTTCGCCCATTCCTCACTCTCCCGGACATCGATGAACACCAGATCCGGATGCGCTACCCGCAAAGCACGGAATTTCTCTATATCGACCTGTTTCACGTGCGCTTTTGCGTCCTGGACGATCGCGTGATACGCGGAATCCCCAACGGCCTGCGACTGGGGGCTTGCCACACACATCGCTGCGAACGTGGCTGCAAATAGAACGGCTTTCATGGTTCGTCTTCCTTTCGATCTTTCTTATGTCGCGATGGTCCGGTCCAAAAGAGAACCTCGCCAACCGCGGCGGGCTCCTTCACGAACCCACAGATCTCACATCGACTAGCGCGGGATTCCTTGTAATAAAAAATCTGAATCCCCAGCCCGGCTGCGTTGACATGGAGTCCGCCCGTACTGTGCCTACGTATCTCACCCGAGAGACTCTTAGGGTTACGAACACAGGGAAAATCAGTACCGCAGAACCATTCACCTCAGCGAGAAAACCTAGTACGGTTGTTCTGGACGCCGCGAACGGCTGGCTTACGGGGCGCAATCCAAGGGTCTTTTGTTGAAACCACGGCGAGTAGCACGCCCTAAAACTGATTCCTCGCTCGAACCGCGTCTGTGGTGCAAAACATGATTGAGATTCTCGTTGTGGATGGGAACGCTGAACACGTCCTGCTGGTGAAAAAATGCCTGAGCAACCATTACTACGTCGCGGTCACGGTGGCTGAGGATGGCGAGCAGGCACTGCTGCTGCTGACTAGCCCAGACTATCGGCCCAATCTGATCCTCTTGGAGTTAAACCTTCCGAGGCTGCATGGCCATGAAGTACTCAGGCGAATCCGTCGCAGAAATCAAACCGTTCCCATCGTCGTCCTGAGTGGTTCGAGGAGCCAGGAGGATGTCAGCCGGGCTTACGCCGCCGGGGCGAATATGTACGCCGAGAAATCTTGGGATCCGGACGCGTTTCGCAGAACCATTCAGGCCATCGCGCAGTTATGGGTGACGCCACTGGCAGCGGCGCGCGCGGCCCATGCGACGTAAGCCTCCGCTACGCAGTACCACGCCGTCGTGCGTCGCTCATAGGATTTCGTTGGATAATGAGAATTCGCAACATGAACCGCCGGCGATTCATGCACCGCGCGCTGATCGCGCTTCCCGCTCTTGGAGCGGCTTCCGCCCAGTCTTTCGATCTGGAAGAAATCAGTCTGGCCAGCCTGGAGCAGGGCTTCCGCTCCGGCCGGTTCACTTCGCGCGACGTGACGGCGTGGTACCTGGCGCGCATTCAGGCGCTGGATAAGAATGGGCCGCGCGTCAACGCCGTAATCGAGTTGAATCCGGAAGCGCTTCAAATCGCCGAGGCGCTGGATCGCGAGCGCGCCGCCAAAGGACCGCGCGGGCCGCTGCACGGCGTGCCCGTGCTCATCAAGGACAATATCGATACGGCCGATCGGATGATGACCAGCGCAGGCTCGCTTGCGCTCGAGGGTTCCATCGCCGCGCGCGATTCGTTCGTCGCCCAACGCCTGCGCGCCGCCGGAGCCGTGATCCTGGGCAAAACCAATTTGAGCGAGTGGGCCAACTTCCGTTCCACGCACTCTACCAGCGGATGGAGCGGGCGCGGCGGGCTCACGCATAACCCTTACGCGCTGGATCGCAATCCGTCCGGATCGAGCGCCGGCTCGGGGGCGGCTGCGGCGGCGAACCTTTGCGCCGTGGCCGTCGGTACCGAGACCGATGGATCTGTAACCGCCCCAGCTTCGGTGAATGGGTTGGTGGGTATCAAACCCACTGTAGGTTTGGTAAGCCGCTCCGGCATTGTTCCCATTTCGCATAGTCAGGACACCGCCGGGCCCATGGCTCGCACCGTGCGCGACGCCGCGATTTTGCTGGGCGCCCTAGCAGGCATCGATCCCCGCGATCCTGCGACGAATGCCAGCCAAGGCAACGCCCAGAGCGACTACACGCGGTTCCTCGATCCCGCCGGTCTCAAGGGCGCGCGATTGGGCGTCGAGCGCAAATTCTTCGGTGGAAATGCCGATGCCGACCGGATCATGGAACAATGCCTGACGCTCATGAAGAGTGCAGGCGCCGAATTAGTGGACCCGGCCATCCTCCCTTCGCACGGCAAGTACGACGAAGACGAGCAACAGGTATTGCTGTACGAATTCAAAGCCGATCTGAACGATTATCTGGCCGGCGTGGGCGCGAATGTCCACGTTCGATCGCTGGCTGACCTGATTGCCTTCAATCGCGAGCATCGCGATCAGGAGATGCCCTACTTCGGGCAGGAGCTGTTCGAGCAAGCCCAGGCCAAAGGGCCGCTGAGCGAGAAAGCCTATCGTGATGCGAGGGCCAAGTGCGTGAAGCTTTCCCGCGCCGAAGGAATCGACGCGCTGGTCAAGCAATACAAGCTGGACGCCATCGTAGCGCCCACCACCACGCCTGCGCCGCTCACCGATCTGGTGCTTGGCGACGCCAACTGGCCGGCCTGCACCACGCCGGCGGCGGTGGCGGGTTATCCGCACATCACCGTGCCGGCTGGATTCGTGCGCGGCCTGCCGGTGGGCATATCGTTCTTCGGAACGGCCTGGAGCGAACCGGTGCTGCTCAAGCTGGCCTACGCCTTCGAGCAGTTGAGCAAGGTTCGCAGGCCGCCGCGCTTGGCTGCCTCTGTAGACCTGGCAGGATGATTCCCGAGCGCCCCTAAAACGTCAAAGCCGGGAGAAGATCGAATCCAGCGTGCTCGCGATGCTGGCAGTCAGGTAGACGTGGGTCGCGCCCGTGCTCGAATCAAATGTTTCGAGCGATTGGACCAATGAACATGGCGTCCCGCGCGTAACAGCCAGCGAAACCACGGCCCGGATCTCGGCGCGCGATCCCATGCTCGCATCCACTACCGTGCCCAGCAGGCTGATGGATTGCGTGTCGCCCGCCGCGACCGTAAAATTGCCCCCGCTCTTGGGAATCGCCTTGCCGTTTTCGTCCAGGAACGAGACCGTCCCGGTGCACGACGCTGCTGTCCCGTTGGGTGGGTTGGCAGCTTGGTTAAACAGGTTCACCTGCATTGTTTCGGTGAAGGCCAAGCCAACCGGCGGAAAACTAGATTGCCGCGCGGCCGGAGCGGGCGCCGATGGTTGCGCCATAATCGCGGAAATCCCGCTTAAAGATAGGGTCAGAACCATAAGAAATCTGTGAACAGACATAGATTGCCTTTCTGCATTGAAGATTTTCGCTCATCCGGCAGCAGCGCGGCCCGCGGGAAAGCAGCGTTCGCCGGCAAGATTAGTTTGATTGTAGACGGTTCACTTCCTCGGAAGGTTTCAAGTCTAAGCGTTTTTCTTGGGAGCCCCGCCGTCAACAGGCAATTGGGCTTGACATGTGTGGCACATGTGACTATGTTGTGGACATGTCGAAGATGATCCAGATTCGCAATGTTCCGGAACCCCTGCATCGCAGGCTGAAATCAAAAGCCGCATTGGAGGGACTCTCACTGTCCGAATTCCTGCTCCAGGAGATCGAGCAAGTGGCCGAGCGCCCCAGCCTCAAGGAGCTGGCGGAGCGGCTGGCCGCCAGGGCGCCTGTTAAGTGTAAGATCTCTCCCGCGCAGATTCTGCGCCAGGAGCGGGCGCGGCGGTGATTGTCGTGGACGCTTCTGCGATGCTCGAAATCTTGCTCAACACACCGCCGGCGCGGGCCATCTTCGACCAAGTTTTTGCACCGGGCCAGACCATTCAAGCCCCGCATCTCATGGACGTTGAGGTCCTGCAAGTGCTGCGCCGCTACGCTCGGACCAATACCATCAGCGCCAGCCGCGCGCAGGAAGCACTGAGTGACTACGCCGACATGCCGATCACACGATACCCACACCATGTGCTGCTGCCGCGCATGTGGGAGCTTCGTCACAATTTCACGGCATACGATGCGGCGCATGTTGCCTTAGCCGAGGTGCTCAAGGCCCCGCTGGTCACGTGCGACCGGGCGCTTCGATCCGCCAGCGGCCACCGGGCGAAGATTCTCGAATTCTAAGCCTGGGCGGCTGGCTTGCTAAGCTAGTCGTTTCCGGCTCATGTCCAAAGACATTCGCAACGCGTTGCTGCTGGCTCTGGTAATCGTGCTGGCCGGCTTGGCAGCTTTCACGCTGCTGCCTTTTTCCGCACCTAAGGCGAACGATCTGGGCTACGTCTCCGCCTGCCCCTTCGCTCCCTGGAGCACGCTGGTGTTGTTGCTGGCCGCGGGCGTGGTCTGGGCGATCCGCCAGTACCTCATGACCCGCGCCGACTGAGTGGCCTCAAAAGGTGTTGCGAAACACCCAGAACAGGAAACCAGCCAGGACGATGGACGCCGGCATTGTCAGCACCCAAGCCAGCAGCAAGTTTCGCACGGTGCTCCATTGCAGACCGGACTTGTTGGCAGACATCGTGCCTGCCACGCCGGAGGAAAGAACGTGCGTCGTGCTTACCGGCAGGCCCATGTAATCCGCGGCGCCGATAGTCGCCATAGCGGTGATCTCAGCCGCGGCGCCTTGTCCGTAGCTCAAGTGCTGCTTGCCGATTTTTTCTCCCACCGTCACTACGATGCGCTTCCATCCGATCATGGTACCCAGCCCCAACGCGATGGCCACCGCGACCTTCACCCAGGTGGGAATGAACTTGGTCGCAAGATCGATGTGCTTTTTGTAGTTGGCCAGAATGCTCAAATCGTCCGCGTTGAAGTTGGCTTCGCCGGATTTCTGAACCAGGCGCAGCGCTTCACTCACCACGTACATGTCGTTGCGAAAATTTCGAACCTGGTTGGATGGGACCTTGGCCAGGGTCTTGTAGATTGCGATTTCATTGCCGATGTCGCCAATCATGGAGCGCAGCGCCAGCATTGTGTTTTGGTTGAAGGCTCCGGTTCGAATATAGTCGGTCAGATCGTTGCGCGGGTCACCCACCACGGCGTTCGGGTCGACATGGCGATTCACCGCCGCTACCGCCTGTTGCGACACGGCCAGAAAATCTGCGGTCTGGGCAGGGCTGACGGCGCGATTCAGCGCGTAGGCTGTGGGCACTGTGCCGATCAGAATCAGCATGATCAAACCCATGCCTTTCTGGCCATCGTTGGAACCGTGCGCGAAGCTCACCCCGGTGCAGGTCAGGACCAGCAAGCCGCGAATCCAGAATGGGGGCGGCTCGTCGCCCTCCGGCGCTTCGTATAGCTTCCGGTCCTTGATCACCGCTTTGACGATCAGCAGAAGCAGAGCCGCGCAGAGGAAGCCCACCAGAGGAGAAATCAACAACGATCGCCCCACGCCCATGGCCTGCGACCAGTCCACGCCGCTGGTACCGCTGCGCACCGACATCAGTTGATTGGCGATTCCGACACCAATGATGGACCCCACCATGGTGTGCGAGCTCGAAGCCGGCAGGCCGAAGTACCATGTCCCCAAGTTCCATATGATGGCCGCCACCAGCAGCGCGAACACCATGGCAAATCCGGCGTTGTTCCCCACTTGAAGAATCAGTTCAACCGGCAACAGCGAGATGATTCCAAACGCCACCACTCCTGTCGAAACCAGTACGCCGATGAAATTCCACATTCCCGACCACACCACGGCTACGTGCGGCTCCATCGAGTGCGTATAGATCACGGTGGCCACCGCATTGGCGGTGTCGTGGAATCCATTCACAAACTCGAAGCCCAGGGCGACGAGAAGCGCGACACCCAAAAGAAGAAAAGGGAAAAACGATGTGGTGCTCTCCGCTTTCAGGTCTGAAATCAAGCTGGACGCCGAATAAGTGACCCCTATCAAAAGGGCCACGCCGAATACGATCATGCCGATCATGCCGGGCTTCTTAGAAAGCTTCGCTTGTACTGAAGGTGCACGCGCGGGGGCAGCAGCGGCCATAGATCCTCCTTGTGCCGAATTAGTCTACTGGCGCTAGGTGTCTTTTTGCTTAGCAGCTGGTTACGGTCTCATAACAAGTGCGATTCATTACCTTGTCACAATCGCGGAGGTAGACTGATCCCTTTCAGCCCATGAACCCCGTTCTAAGCACGTCTCCCGCGATGGTCTCGGTCGGCGATACCGGCGTCCTGAATAGGGAAATCTCCGCGGCGCTTTCTGACGTGTGGCTGGATCGCGATTTGAGCTGGCTCGATTTCAACGATCGTGTGCTGGCCGAAGCATTAGATCAACGCACGCCGCTGCTCGAGCGAGTCAAGTTCCTGGCGATCTTCACCGCTAACCTGGACGAATTCTTCATGAAGCGGATGTCCATTTTGCGCAAGGGTTCCAAGCCCGAGCGCGCCGCGCTGTTTGCGAAAATGCGCGCCCGGCTAATCGAAAGCCTGGAGCGCCAAGCCGGCTGTTATCGGAATCAGCTACTGCCCGAATTGGCTAGCCACGGCATTCATCTTCGAACCTGGGATCTCTTGACCGAAGACCAGCGCAACGAAGCCAGCCGCTATTTCGATCGCGAAGTTTCTCCTGCGCTCACTCCCCTGGTTTTCGATCCGGCGCACCCGTTTCCCTTCTTGTCGAACCTGTCGACATCGCTGGCCTTCTTGCTGCACGATCAGCAGCGCGAGGCCAGTTGTTATGCACGCGTAAAGGTGCCTTCGGTCTTGAAGCAGTGGGTGGCGCTCGAAAGCGATCTCGCTTCCGGAGATCAGGTTTTTGCGCCGCTCTACGAAATCATTCGCGGGAACGTGCACCAGCTCTATCCGGGCATGAGACTTTCCGGCACGACTCTGTTCCGGCTCACTCGGGATGCGGAGGTCGAGATCGATGAGGAATCGGACGAAGCGCTTCGCGACCTGGTCCGGGAGCAGATCCGGAAGCGGCGCTACGAACCCGTCGTCAGGCTGGAATTCGCGCCGGGCGCCGACCCCTCCATCCGCGACTTGTTACGCGACCGGTTCGAGCTCACCGCGGGCGATATTTATGACATGCCCGGCGAGCTGGATTACACTTCACTGTTCGAGATCGCTGCTCTGCCGCTTCCGGCCTTGAAAGATCCTGTTTGGAGCCCTCTAGAGCTACCGTCGATAAAAGACAGCGGCGATATCTTCGCCGCCATGCGCGCCGGCGATATGTTGGTGCATCATCCCTACGATAGTTTCGAAGACAGCGTGGAACAGTTCATCGCGGCCGCGGCCGGCGACCCGGAAACCGTCGCCGTGAAGATGACCGCTTATCGGATCGGCGACGACACACCGTTTGTAAAGTCGCTCGTGAAGGCCGCGGAAAACGGCAAGCAGGTGGCCTGCGTGATCGAAATTAAAGCCCGCTTCGATGAGGAGCGCAATCTGCACTGGGCCAGCGAGCTGGAGCGTGCCGGAGCGCACGTCACCTTCGGCGTTCCGGAGTTGAAAACTCACGCCAAGCTGGCCCTGGTGGTTCGAAAAGAAGCTGGCGGGCTGCGCAGCTATGTCCACATCGGTACCGGCAACTACCACGTACGCACCGCCAAGCTCTACGCCGACATCGGACTGTTTACGTGCAATCCGGAAATCACGCGCGACGCAGTCAACTTGTTTCACTACTTAACCGGCCATTCGCAGCCCCCGGCCTGCACGGAATTGCTGGTAGCCCCTACCTCCATGCGGCCGCGCCTGCTCAATCTGATCCAGCGCGAGATTTCGAACAAGCGGTCCAATCTGCCCGCGCGCATCGTCGTGAAGATGAATCAACTGGAGGATCCCGAATTGATCGAGGCTCTATGCCAGGCGTCGGCGGCGGATGTACCGGTCGATTTGGTTGTCCGCGGATTATGCTGCCTTCGTCCCGGCATCCCAGGCCGCACTGCCGGCATCCGTGTTCGATCCATTATTGGTCGATTCCTGGAACACTCCCGAATTTTCCATTTCGCTGCCGGGCGAGAGGAACCCACTCAAGGGGAATTCTATATCGGCTCGGCTGACTGGATGTACCGGAATCTGTCCAAGCGCGTCGAGGTCGTCGCCCCCATCCGTAGCAATGAGGCCAAGGAGAAGCTCTGGGAGGTTCTGGATATCTGCTTGAAAGATTCGCGGCAGGCCTGGGTGCTCGAAGCAGATGGTACATATTCGCAATTACGTCCAGCCGACGCAGCGAATGGCCCGGCGGCGTTCGGCACACACCAGACGCTGATGGACCTGGCGCGTCGACGATCCGAAATCGCGAGTTAGCTCGAACTGCCGGATTTCGGCGACAATAGCGAATAGGCCTCTTTCAGGCAAGAAGCAATGGGAAAGGGAGGTTTCCATGCGAAACCGATTTCTGGCTTCGATCAGCGTTTTGGCTTCGGCGTTTGCGATAACATCGTTTGCGGCCAGGTCTGCGACAGCTCAAACCACGGCAGCGCTTGCCAAGGGCAACACATCCGGAAAAACCTGGACTCCGTCCAAGACACCAGATGGCCAGCCCGATCTCCAGGGTCTGTGGACCAACGCCACTATGACGCCGCTCGAACGGCCGCGCGCACTGGGCGACAAAGCGTTCTTCACCGAGCAGGAGCGCGCCGAATCTGAGAAGCACATTCTTCAAGAGGTCAGCACCGATCGCCGCGACGGCCCCGCGGAAGTGGATGTCAACCGCTCTTACAACGAACTGTGGCGCGAGCGCGGCCATCTGCTGCTCAGAACCTCGTTGATCGTAGATCCTCCCGATGGACGCCTCCCTCCGCTGACTCCTGAAGCGCAGGCTCGCGAGAAAGATCGCCGCCAGACAGGCCCCGATAAAGCCGAGCCCTGGACCAATTACAATCTCGCCGTGCGGTGCGTCACACGCGGCGCTCCCAAGCTGCCGGGCGGCTACAACAATAACTTTCAGATTATTCAGACGCGCGATTCAGTTGCCATTATGCAGGAGATGATTCATGAAGTGCGGGTCATCCACCTGGATGGCAGCCCGCATGTCGACCCCAACGTCCGGCTGTGGATGGGAGACTCGCGCGGCCACTGGGAAGGCGACACCCTGGTGGTGGACATCGCGAACTTCAACGATAAGATCATCGACAATTCGTTCAATTGCTGCCCTGGCGCGGGATCCCATCTGCACGTGGTGGAGCGCTTCCGGCGCGTCGATGCGGATCACATCGATTATCGCTACACCGTCGACGATCCGAGCACCTACACTCGTCCGTGGACCGCCGAAGTGCCCATGACCCGAGTGGAGGGCCCGCTTTACGAGTACGCCTGCCACGAGGGCAATTACGCCATGCCGGACATGCTGGCCGGCGCACGCGCCAAAGAATCGGCGGCTAAGAAGTGAGCCAGCGTTTCAGACCTTTGCTCCCGATATCTTTGCGATAGTGCATGCCCGCGAAATGGATTCGCGCCGCGTCATCGTAGGTGGTGCGGATAGCCTCTGCCAGCGTAGCGCCCCGTGCCGTGACACCGAGCACGCGGCCTCCGGCTGTCGCTAGAACATTATTTATGAGTTTTGTTCCGGCTTGAAAAACGGCGGCATGCTCGACGCGGTCCAATCCCGTGATCGCATCTCCAGTCCGGACCGTGCCAGGATAGCCCGCGGCCGCAAGAACAACGCACACCGAAGGTTCCGGAAGCCAGTTTAGCCGAGCCCCTTCCAGCGTCCCATGCGCCGCGGCGAATAGTGCGTCCACAAAATCGGACTGCATGCGATGCATCAGTACTTGCGTCTCCGGATCGCCCAGGCGCGCGTTGAATTCCAGGACCTTTGGCCCGCTCGGCGTCATCATCAATCCGGCGTAGAGAAAGCCCGTGAATGGCTGGCCTTCGGCGCGCATGTGTTGGATCGCGGGATGGACCACCTGCGCCATGATTCCGGCCTGATGAAAATCGTCCAGAATGCGTCCGTCGCAATAGGCGCCCATGCCGCCAGTGTTAGGGCCCGTATCGCCGTCATGGACCGTTTTGTGATCCTGGGTTGGCTCGAGCGCGAGAACGTTCACTCCGTCGCTCAGGACGATAAAGCTTACTTCTTCACCTGTCAGAAACTCCTCAATCACCAAACGCGAGCCGGACGTCATCAGCTGCGCCAGCGCTTCGCCCGCTTCGTCCGGGGAGTTCACGATAACCACGCCCTTACCGGCTGCCAAACCGTCGGCCTTCAAAACGACTGGAAAATCGAATTCCTGCAAAGCGGCTTGTGCTTCTTCCAGCGTGTCCACCGCGGCAAAGCGGGCAGTCGGAATGCCGGCTCGCAGCATGAACTCTTTTGCAAAAACCTTACTTGATTCCAGCTGGGCGGCCCCCGCCGTCGGCCCAACGATGGGCCGTCCTCGGGATCGAAACTGGTCAACGATGCCGGCCGCCAGCGGAGCTTCCGGGCCAACGACGGTCAGGTCGGCGTCGATTGAGTCCGCGGCCGCCAGGTAGTCGGTCGTTGCCAGGCACGTGGCTATCTGCGCTATGCCGGGATTTCCTGGAACAGCGTACAAGGCCGAGGTCTTAGGACTTTGAGCAAGCTTCCAACAGAGCGCATGCTCTCGGCCTCCCGAACCAATCACCAGAATCTTCATGTTGTCTCGCCGGAAGATAGAAACTAGCACACTTGTGCCACACTAAAAACTGATTGCCATGAAGTCGAACAAGTACGACGTGATTGTCGTCGGGGCGGGACACGCCGGTTGCGAAGCAGCCCGGGCGTCCGCGCGCATGGGTTTGCGCACCGCGATGATCACCATGAATCTCGACTTGATCGCGCAGATGTCCTGCAACCCCGCGGTCGGCGGCATCGCGAAAGGACACCTGGTGCGCGAGATCGACGCGCTCGGCGGCGTCATGGGCGAGGTCACCGATGCGGTGGGAATTCAGTTCCGCCTGCTCAACACCAGCCGTGGGCCTGCCGTCTGGTCGCCCCGCGCGCAATGCGATAAGAAGCAATATCGCATCCGCATGCGCGAGGTTCTGGAGCGCGAGCCGAATCTTCGAATCCTGCAGGCCGAGGTCGCGCAGCTTCAGATCACCGAAGCGCCGCGCCGGCGCGTCACAGGTGTTTTGCTACGCGATGGCCGCTCCCTTTCGAGTGAAGCTGTTATCGTAACTACCGGAACGTTCTTGAATGGTCTGGCCCACGTGGGCGAGATGAAATATAGCTGCGGCCGCAATGGCGAGGCGCCTTCCAATTTATTGGGCGATCAGCTCCGGACGCTGGGGCTTGCCTGGACCCGTCTCAAGACTGGAACCCCGCCTAGGCTGGATGGCAGAACCATTGATTGGGAGCGCTTCGAACCCCAGCACGGCGATGCCGAGCCCACGCCGTTTTCGTTTCTGACGAAGAAGATCAACCGCGAGCAAGTTAAGTGTTATATATCGTACACTTCAGAGAAAACGCTTCAGATCCTGAGGGATAGCATCGCCCGGTCGCCTTTATATAGCGGTCAGATCGAAGGAATCGGTCCCCGATATTGCCCTTCGATCGAGGACAAGGTGGTCAAGTTTCCGGATAAAACACGCCATCAGCTTTTCCTTGAGCCCGAAGGCCTGGATACTTACGAAGTTTATGTAAACGGCATGTCCACCAGCATGCCTACTGACGTGCAAACTGCCATGGTGGCGTCCGTGCCCGGCCTTGAAGATGCCGAGATGATCCGCCCCGGGTATGCCATCGAGTACGATGCTATCGATCCGCGCGAGTTAGATCACAGCCTGGAGGTTAAATCGATCGAGCGCCTGTTTCTGGCAGGCCAAATCAATGGGACGTCTGGATACGAAGAGGCAGCCTGTCAGGGTCTGATCGCTGGGATGAACGCGGCCTGTCAGTTGAACGGCAACCCGTCTATTACGGTTGGCCGGACCGAAGGCTACACCGGAATACTGATTGACGATTTGGTCAACAAGGGCGCGGACGAGCCTTACCGGATGTTCACGTCTCGAGCTGAATTTCGGCTCCATCTTCGCATCGACAATGCCGACGAGCGTCTGACCCCGCTCGGCCGGCGCGCGGGACTGGTCACGGACTATCGTTGGAAGCATTACCTCGAAAAACAAGAGCAGAAGGAACGAATTGAGAAGCTGCTGGAGACGACGCGGCTCGATCCGGCAGTGTTTGGTTCGATTACAGGTTCGGTAAGCGACCGGCCCACGTTCCTGGTCTGGCTGCGCCGTCCGGAGGCCAAGATCCAGGCTTTGGAAGGATGGCTCCGTCAGGCTCTGGGCCAAGAACCGGCGCACGGCGTTCTGGCGACAGTGGAGACCGAGGCCAAGTACGCCGGCTACATCGCCCAGCAGGAGCGGCAAATCGATCGTTTGCGTGACGCCGAGTCCCGTCGGATTCCAGCCGCGTTCGAATTTTCGCAGATCCCCGGCCTTTCTACGGAAGTGAAGCAGAAGCTCCAGCGGGTTCGTCCGGAAACGCTGGGGCAAGCGGGCCGCATTCCCGGTGTTACCCCGGCTGCAGTTGCGGTTTTGGATGTTTATCTAAGTCTGGCCGCCTCGGTCTGAAAAGATGGCGGTTCCGGCCTGGTTCACGGAAGTACTGGAGCGCGAGCTTCGGGCTTGGCTGAGCTTGTCCGCTGATCAAGTCTCTAAACTCTATACCCATTACCAGTTCCTCGAGCGCTGGAATCAGAAAATCAGCCTCACCTCGCTCGAACCGGGTGTTGAGCTAGTTGTTCGTCACTACTGCGAATCGCTTTTCCTGGGAGCTCACCTTCCCGCAGAGCATTCAGCCAAAATTGTGGATGTCGGCTCCGGTGCCGGCTTTCCCGGCGTGCCAATCGCTGTGCTGCATCCCAAATGTGCAGTCACCCTGGTAGAGTCTGTACAGCGCAAGGCCGTGTTTCTCCGGGAATCAACGCGCCATCTCGGAAACGTCACCGTCTTGGCGCAGCGGGCCGAGGAGATCGAGGGTGGCTTCGATTGGGTAGTAGCTCGTGCGGTGAATCCGCGTGAGATCTTGAGTAACCTGCCACGCTTGGCGCCCAGGGTCAGCCTGCTAGTGGGAGAAAAGAGTTTTTCAGAGCTAAAGAACACGCCAGGAATTGCATGGGCTGAGCCCCTTCGGTTACCTTGGGGAGACCGAAGATATTGTGTTTTGGGTTCGTTTCACGTGGAACAGTAGTCAAGGGGATTTTAGGGCGGTTTCACGTGGAACGTAGGAGTGGGTTTTGTGGGAAAAGTAATCGCTATCGCGAATCAAAAAGGCGGCGTAGGCAAAACGACTACTGCCATTAATCTGAGCGCTTCCCTGGCAGCCAACGACCTGCGAGTCCTACTTGTTGACTCCGATCCGCAGGGAAATGCGACCACGGGGCTGGGCGTGGCCAAGACCGAAGAGGGCCCCACACTTTATCAAGTACTGCTGGGCGAAAGCGATCTGGCTTCAGCCATTTCACGCACCGACTTCGAAGGTCTGGACGTCGTGCCTTCGGATAGCAACCTGGTCGCGGCAAACCTGGAGCTGATCGAGGTGGAAAACCGCGAGTCACGACTGCGGAACGCATTGGAACCGGCTCGCAATCAATACGACTACATCCTCATTGATTGCCCGCCAGCGCTCGATTTACTAACCCTGAACGCTCTAGTCGCCGCTGATTCTGTCCTGATCCCAATTCAATGCGAGTTCTTCGCCCTGGAGGGTATTTCTCAGCTGATGGACACGATCGATCGAATTCGCGATTCCTTCGAAAGCGGCCTCGTCATAGAGGGTGTCCTCCTAACGATGTACGATGACCGCATGAACTTAACCCGCCAGGTGGAGCAAGATTTGCGCGAATTCTTTGAACATAAAGTACTTAAGACCGTCATCCCGCGCAGCGTGCGCCTGGCCGAGGCCCCTAGCTTCGGCAAGCCAATTCTGGCCTACGATATCCGTTCTCGAGGCGCCGAAAGCTATATCCAGCTTGCAAAGGAGATTTTAGGCCGTGCCCAAAATGCCGGAAAAGCCACCACGCAAAGTCTTGGGTAAAGGCCTCTCAGCCCTGCTCTCGAGCAAACCCAACGCCCGTCCTGCAGTTGCGGAACTACCCACCCAACCCCAAGGGTCGCGCGTCGCATCGATTCCAATTTCTCAAATCGCTCCCAACCCGTTGCAACCGCGGACATCGTTCGACGCCACGCGCTTGCAAGAACTGGCTAACTCTATAGAAACAAATGGCATAATTCAGCCTATTCTGGTGCGTCAACACGCCGGGCAATACGAACTGATCGCCGGGGAGCGGCGCCTTAGGGCCGCCAAATTGGCTGGTCTTGCCGAAGTTCCGGCCATCGTGCAAGACTTTGCCGATGACCGCGTCCTGGAAGTCGCTTTGATCGAGAACATCCAGCGCGAAGACCTCAACCCCATCGAGACCGCTCAAGCACTGGATCGCCTCTCGCGAGAAATGAACTTGAGTCACGAAGAAATCGCGAACCGGACCGGGAAGGACCGGACCACGATAACCAACATGATCCGGCTATTGCGTCTACCTGGCTCGGTTCAGCTCCTGGTTGCGGAACGGCGCCTTTCGATGGGGCATGCCCGAGCCATCCTGGGCCTCACATCGGTCGAGCTTCAAACGCAAGTGGCGGAGAAGAGCGCAGCACAAGGCTTCTCGGTACGCCAGGTCGAGCGGCTGGTGAAGAAGATGAACGAACCTCGCGAGCCAACTGAACAGCCCCTGCAGGACGCCAACATCCGCGCAGCGATCGGAGAATTGGAAAATGCTCTCGGTACACGGGTCCGCATCCTCGAAAAGTCGGATCAACGAGGCCGCATCGAAATTGAGTATTATTCGCAAGAAGAACTGCAGCGACTTTACGAGACCATCGTCTCGACGGCGCGGAAAAATTGAATTGATGGTGCCGGCGGCAGGACTCGAACCTGCGACCTACGGATTATGAGACCGTCGCTCTAACCACCTGAGCTACACCGGCAGGATTACGTGCTTTCTCAAGGTTATTTTGCACACGGCCAAGAAGTCAACCTGAGGTACTAAATCATTAAAACACTTGACGATTTGATGACATTAGATTATCTTAATGATGGAGGTCAGCTGAAGTAAGGCGAGCCTCCGAGAGGCAGTAACCGTAGGAGGTTTTTATAGAATCTACGATTGCTCGTCAGGGCGGCTACCGGCATCCTCGACGGGCTACCTCGCACGGATAAAAGCAGAGTGAGATCTTTAAGGCCTCACCGCTAGCGGCGGTTTCACCGCATCCGAGGATGTTGAGGTGGCAGCGCGGGAGTTGGCGGTCGCCCTGAATTCATTTCAGCCCATTTGACAGCCTCATTCCCCTCCAGTAGATTCGAGTTTAGTGCCCTCCCCAGTTGTCGAGTTTCGTGGTGTCTCGAAAAGCTATCCGATATATCCCGCCCCCAGCGCACGTCTGAAGGAACTAGCTCTCTTTAACCGCCGATCGTTTCATCGCGACTTCTGGGCGCTGCGCGACGTCACATTCGAAATCCACCCGGGCGAAACGTTTTGCATCGTCGGCGAGAACGGGTCCGGCAAGAGTACGCTGCTGCAAATCGTGGCAGGCATTCTGCAACCCACCACCGGCGACGTCCGGGTTCGTGGACGCGTTGCCGCCTTGTTGGAATTAGGAACAGGATTCAACCCGGAATTCAGCGGGCGCGACAACGTCTACGTCAATGCCGCCATCCTCGGGCTGTCGCGCCGGGAGATCGACGGTAAATTTCGCCAGATCGAAGAGTTCGCCGAAATTGGCGACTTCATCGATCAACCTGTGAAAACCTACTCCAGCGGCATGGCGGTTCGCCTGGCATTCGCGGTCGCGATCAACGTCGAGCCGGAAATCCTGCTGGTCGATGAAGCCCTGGCCGTGGGTGACATTTATTTCCGCCAGCGCTGCCTCCGCAAAGTTCACGAATTGCGCGGGAATGGCGTCACCATCCTGTTCGTCTCGCACGCGACATCGGAAGTGAAATCGATTGGAGACCGCGCGCTCTGGCTGGATGCGGGACACATCAAGGAACTGGGAAGCACCGATGCCGTGATAGCGAAGTATTCAGCCGCGATGGTGCAGAAGGACAATGCTTACATCACCCGCCAACACCGGAAAGCGCACACAGAATCGCAAGGCCGTGTCCTGGCCCCCGAAATAGTGGACACCATTCCAAACATCGACCACCGCTTCGGCGACGGCCGAGCCGAGGTGCTAGGCATCGCGGTTCTGGATGGGACAGGTCAACCCGTCTACCTGCTTGAGCCGTCGATCGGCATCGTGGTTCGCATCAGTGTCCGGGCGAATGAGGATGTTATGATGCCCCTGGTCGGATTCATCATGCGAAACCATATGGGTCTGGACTTCGCCGGTACCAACACGGCGCGCGAGGGATTCGATCTTCCTCCCATGGCCGCCGGCGACGTGTTCACGGTCGACTTCCATGTCCAGCTCCCCGAACTTTACGCATCGCCTTTTTCCTTCTCACCTGCCATTGCCGACGGCACCCTGCACAACTACACCAACTGCGATTGGATCGACAATGCGGTCGTGCTGCAGACCAGTCCGGGTGAAGATCAGATCTACGGCTATTTGCATCTCCCCTGCCGGGTGGAGTTGAACCATTGCCTGACGAAGCCCGCGCCCGCCCTGTCCCACGCGGAGCCGAGCGTTGGTTGAGTTTACTGGAGAACGAGTGGTTCCAGGTCAGGTGAATGACGACCTGTGGAGCGAACACCTGGCCCGCTATTCGTTCGCGAAAATGTATGCGGAAGGACGGCACGTGCTGGATGCCGGCTGTGGAACGGGCTACGGTTCATCCGAGTTGGCGGGCGCGGCCGCGAGCGTCACGGCGTTCGATGTCGCGCCGGGGGCCATCGACTACGCGCGCTCTCATTTCGCTGCGCCGCGTTTTGTACTGGCGGCCTGCGGCTCGATGCCCTTCGCCCCTAATGCCTTCGACCTCGTTGTCGCGTTCGAGGTCATCGAGCACCTCGCGGACTATCACGCCTTCCTTCAGGAATGCGCTCGCGTCTTGAAGCATCAAGGTCTGCTGATTGTCTCTTCACCGAATCGGCTCTACTATTCGGAAAGCCGCGCACAAACAGGCCCCAATCCTTACCACGAGCATGAATTCGAAGCCGAAGAATTCGTGGCTGAACTCGAGCAGACTTTCAGCAATGTGCGATTGTTGCTCCAGAATCGCGTGGAGTCCTTCGCGTTTCATTCCGAGAACGGTCGTGAGCCGGCCGAGGTCCGGATCGAGCGCGGGGGGAAGGCTTCGGAGGCGCATTTCCTGATTGGCCTCTGTTCCTTCGGCCCGCTTCCCGAGCGGCGATCCTTCGTTTATGTCCCCACTGCGGCCAACCAACTCCGCGAACGGGAGCAGCACATTCACCTTTTGGAAAGCCAGTTAGCCGAGAAGCGCTCCGAGTTCAGTTCTCTCCTCGAAATGCATCGCGCACTCAAAGAAGAACTAGAAGCAAGTAACCGCTGGGCGGCCTCGCTCCGTTCTGAGCTGGAAAAAGCGGGACAGCGCATCGTCAAGTTACAAGACGAGCTGGACGTGTCGACCGCCGGCTACGAAGCCAAGGTCCTGGAACTGGAAGAAGAGAATCGCGTGAAAACCGCCTGGGCACTGGACACCGAGGTGCGGTTCAGTAAGGAGCTGGCAGCCAAGTGCGATGAGCTGGCCGAATGCGTCCGCTTGCTCGAGTCGGCCGAGCAGACCATCGTAGAACGAACTCTCTGGGCCCAACGCACCGAGGCACTGCGCGACGACCTGGCGGCCAGACTCAGCATGGTGCAGGCATCCCGCTGGATCCGGTTGGGCCGTAGCATCGGTCTAGGACCGAAGCTCGAGCAGTGAGCACGCTGCTCACCATCCTCTGGCGGCTGATCCGGTCGCTGCCGCTCTTGCTGATCTCTCCATTTCTGCTCATTTTTGCCATTGTTGCGATCGCGATCGCCGACCTTGCGCCGTCGTTTCGAAAAAAAACGGCATCCATCGACTCGCGCCCTTCGCTCGATGCCGCCACAGTCGTTATTCCGAACTGGAACGGCCGCGATCTTCTGGCGAAGTACCTGCCATCGGTGATCGCGGCTCTGGCGGACAACAGCCAAAACGAAATCATCGTGGTCGATAACGGCTCTGAAGACGGCAGCGTGGCGTTCCTGCGCGAGCATTTTCCGATGGTGCGCGTGTTGCCGCTCGAACGCAACCTCGGCTTCGGTGGCGGATCGAACGCGGGCTTCCGGGCGGCGCGAAACGACATCGTCGTGCTGCTCAATAGCGACATGCGCGTCCAACAGGACTTCCTCGCGCCGCTTCTCGAGGGATTCACGGACGAAAACGTCTTCGCCGTTTCCTGCCAGATTTTTTTCAGCGACCCCGCCAAGCTTAGAGAAGAGACCGGGCTGACGCAAGGCTGGTGGGAAAATGGCGGCCTGCGCGTACGCCACCGCATTGACCCGGCGATCACGCGAGCCTTCCCTTGCTTCTATGGCGGCGGCGGTTCCTGTGCTTTCGACCGCAAGAAGTTCCTCGAACTCGGCGGCTTCGACGAGTTGTTTCGTCCGTTTTATCTCGAAGACACCGACCTTGGTTATCAGGCCTGGAAGCGCGGCTGGAAAGTACTGTATCAGCCGCAAAGTGTCGTTTATCACGAGCACCGCGGAACCATCGGCAAGAAATTCTCGGCGGCGCAAATTGACGCGGTCCTCAAGAAGAATTTCATCCTCTTTAGTTGGAAGAACATTCACGAATGGCGGCGCTTATGGTCCCACTTCTTCTTCACGTTTAGCGGCGCCGTTTTGAGCGCATTCTTCGGCGACTCTCCGGAGCGGGCCAACTTGGGCGGGCTGTGGCGCGCCTTCCGTCAATTGCCTGGCGCGCTTCAATCACGGCGCAAAACGCGCGCCCACGCAACAGTCTCCGACACCGAAGCTTTCCGCCGGCCGCTGGGCGGATATTTCCGCGACCGCTTCGGCGCAGTTGCCGCAGAGCCCGAGAACCTGAGCGTGCTATTCGTCTCGCCCTATCCGATCTGCCCGCCGATCCACGGCGGCGGCGTGTTCATGTATCAAACCGCTCTGGAACTCGCGCCGCTGTGTTCATTGCACCTGGTCATCCTGCTGGATTATGAATCGGAGCGTGCCAATCATCGGGAACTCGAACTGAAGGCCGCCTCGGTCGAGTACCTGGTGCGCATGGAAGGCCAGCCCAAGGGATTCGGCTCAATCCTGCCGTTTTCGGTACGCGAGTTTGCGAACGCCGATCTCGAATGGCTGCTGCACCGCCAGATGTTCCTGCATGATATCGATGTACTGCAGCTCGAATACACGGCTCTCGGCCAATATTCCGGCGACTTCAACCGACTGGCCTGCGTGCTTTTCGAGCACGACGTGTACTTTCAATCGATCGGCCGCGGCTTGGCGCGCACGCCCGGAGCGGTGCGCAAATCGAAAGCGGCGTTCGAGTACCTGCGCGCGCTGAGATATGAGCTGAGCATCCTGCCCAAGTTCGACCGCATTCAAATTTGCAGTCCGGAAAATCGCGATTACCTTCTTTCGTTCCTTCCTGAGCTGCGCAACAAGCTGGATGACAACCGCGCCGGCATCGCAACCTCGCGATATGAGTTTCGGCCGGACGGTCGAGAGCCGGAGACCATGCTATTCCTGGGCAGCTTTCGCCACTTGCCCAATCAGGAAGCGCTGGATTGGTTCACGCGCAGAGTGCTTCCCAGTGTCCTGAAGCGGTCGCCCGCGGCGAGGCTGGTAATAGTGGGTGCGGAGCCGCCGCCGCGGCACTCCCTTCCCGATCTTCCCGGCAACATCGAGCTGCGCGGCTATGTTGAAGATGTGCGCGAGCCGCTCAGCCGCTTCGCGGTGTTCGTGTGCCCAATATTGAGCGGCTCGGGAATGCGCGTGAAATTGTTGGAGGCGTTCGCGGCCGGCATTCCGGTGGTCTCGACGCGACTAGGCGCTGAAGGTTTAACGGCCACTGACGGCGAGATCTGCGCGCTGGCCGACGACCCCACGGAATTCGCCGACAAGATACTGGAGTTGTTCGCCGACCGCGAAAGGGCTCGCGCGTTGGCCGAGCGAGCGCGCGCACACGTGGTGAAAACACGCGACATGGCAGTACTCACGCGGAATCTCGTGGAAAGCTATCGCGCCGTGCTGATCGAAAAGCGAGAGCGGCGCGTCACCAATTCTGATTAAAGCTCTCGAGCGCAATGCGCACCAGCTGGCTGCGCGTCCGCACGCCGGTCTTGTCGAAGAGCTGCTGCAACACCGCTTTCACCGAGCCTTCGGAAATCTGCAATTGTCCCGCGATTTCTTTGTTCGTGAATCCTTCGAAGACGCCTTTGAGCACGGCGCGTTCGCGTTGGTTAAAAGGCTGCGAGCTTCGCTGCTCTTCAGACTTCCCGCTGGCGCCGGCCACCAACGATCGCACGGCTCGCGAATCCAGGAACATCTCGCCGCGCATGACCTTGTAGATGGCTTCGATTAATTGAGCCGGCGGACTGTGCTTCAGAAAAATCCCAGCCGCGCCCGCCTCCAGGGCGCGCAGCGTTCCGGCGTCGCTCATGCCAGCGGTGACCATGAGAATGCGCCCCGGGAACGCATTGCTCTTGGCTGAGTCGAGAAACAGTGCGCCTTCCTCCTCGCCCAGGTCGTAGTCCAGTAGCACTAAGTCGACCGGCTCGCGCTCGACGATCGCGAGTGCTTCCGTGGCGCTGGAACAAGTGGCGACGATGCGCAGGTCAGGTTCGGCCTGGAGCAGCCGGCTGAGGCTCTCCCGGAAGAGACTGTGATCGTCCACTAATAGAATCCGGATCTCCTGAGCCATAACGTTCTTTTCTCACTTCCGAAAGCAATGGCGACAGCTCCACCACAAAACTGGACCCGCCCGGCTCCGGTTCGTATCGCAGATCGCCGCGGAACGAGCGCATGAAAGCGCGCGACAGGTACAAACCGAGCCCGGTGGCCTGAGCGCCTTGCTGGAAGGGCCGAAACAAGCGATCCGGATTGGCGACACCGCCGCCGGAGTCTTGCACCCGCACGGTGACGCGGTCCTTTTCAGTCCTGGCGCTGACACGCAGCTTCCGCAGAGGCTGATCGTTCATGGCGCGCTCGCTGTTCTTGATCAGATTCAGAAAGACCTGTAGAAGGCTTTGGCGATCGGCCCAAACCGAGGGAAGATCGGGCTCCACTTCCCAGTGGACCTCGAAGCCATCCTCGCGCAGCGCCGGTTCCACGATGATGCGGACTTCCTCGAGCAGCGACGCAAGATCCAAACCCGCCGCGGGATTGCTGGTTTGGCGAAGCTCCATGGCGGCGATTTTCTCGAGTGCAACAATCAGCGTGCCTAACGTTTCGAAGTCCTTGTTCTCCTGAAGCGCACCGTTTCGCGCCAGATTCTGATGCACCACGGCAATCGCACCGCACACGTTTCGAATCTCGTGCGAAACCGCTCCCACCAGGATGCGCGAACCAGCCATCAGCTGATGCAGGTTGACTTCTTCCCGGCTGCGCAGCTCTTCAGAAGCGTCCACCACCATGGCGGCCAAACGCGGCCCGGCGCTGGTGCGATAAGTCGAGAACCACACGTCGGCCAGAAACACTTCGTCGTCCTCGCGGCGGCCGCGGCATTGCATCACCGTGCGAAACGACGGACGGTTCTGCGCCGGCGCGGGGACGTTGATCAGAGCGGGGAGATAAGCGCGAATCGATCGGCCGGGAAGGGAACCGGCTGGGACACCAAGCAAACGATGCGAGGCGTCATTGGCCAACAGCACGTGCCCCTGATCGTCCATGGTCAGAATCGCCGCCGGACTGCTTTCCACCAGAATCTTGAGCTGCTCTTCGGCGTCCTGCCGGGCTTTGGCCTCAATTTCGATGTCTTGCAAGTGCTGCAAGGCATTTTGGCGGCTCCGCACCAATTCATAGACGAACAGCCCCATGCCGAAGAAAGCGGCGAACATGAGGATGTCGCGCGGCACGCCGGCCGCGAGCGTCCAGCGATAGGAGTCGAAGGCTTCGGCCAGGATGGTGCACGCCGCCGCCATTCCGGCGATTTGCCAGCGGTTCAACACGCTGCCTATCAGCAGCATCGGGAACAGGTACAGGAACCCGAGCTGGAAATTATCCTCGATCCGCCAGTCAGCGATGGCGATGAGCGCGATCATCAGGCTGGCTCTGAGAAGCACGGCCCGGCGGCTGCCACGCATCAGAAAAAAAAGCATGTTCGAAACGGCGTCGCTCTACATAGAGTTTCGCTTGCCTTCATTCTACCGTCAGCCAGTTCGTCACAAACCAAAGACTGGCCGAAAGATAGTGGGTGGTTGGCCGAAAGATATGGGCTCAGATAATCGACAGCAAAGGCTGGGCTCGCTACATTTCAAAGTGGGGTGTTGTGTGCGTGCCCGTTTTGATTCGGCATCGAACACTCATCCATCGGTTTTTCAATTCCTGCCGGGAGGTCCGAGGTCCGTTGTCGGCGAAGGTCCAAAGCGTCGGTCTCAAGCGCTGGTGTGCGTGGCGCGCGATGGTACTGGTGGGATTGTTGCCGGCTGCCGCTTTCGGCCAAACGGCTTTTAGTTGGCAACAGATTAAAGACAAGTTCGCAGCGGCCAATCCAACCTTGAAGGCTGCGCAGCTCAACATCGACGAGTCGCGCGCGTCTGAGATCACGGCCTTTTTGCGCCCCAATCCGGATTTGAGTTTCACCGTGGATGGATTTCAAGTATCGCCGAACGCAGGGGTGTGGCGGCCGCTCAGCGGCGTGCTGGAGACGCCGGCTGTCAGCTATCTGCACGAGCGCCAACACAAGCGTGAGTTGCGGCGCGACAGCGCCAAGGAATCGACCGCGGTGGCCGAGTCGACTTACTCCGACCAGCAGCGCACGCTGCTTTTCAACCTGCGTAACGCCTTCGTCGGGGTTTTGCAGGCCAAGGCGGTGCTTCAGAACGCGCGAGAGAACCTGGCCTACTGGGATCGCGAGCTTAGTGTGAATCGCACCCGCTACAACGCCGGCGACGTGGCGCTCGTCGATCTGAACCGGCTGGAGCTGCAGCGTGTCCAATTCGAGTCCGATTTCGAAACCGCGCTGGTCAATTTGAGAACGGCGAAAATTCAGCTTCTGACTTTGCTCAACGATCGAACTCCCATCGAGCAGTTCGACGTGAACGGTCCCTACGACTTCAAGGAAGAGTTGATGCCGCTCGAAGAATTTCGCATGGCCGCGCTGGAGACCAGGCCGGATTTGAAAGCGGCGATGCAAAACGTGGAGCTGGCCAAGGTCAATCATCAGCTCGCCGTGGCAAACGGCTCGACCGATCCGACTTTCAGCGTCTGGTATTCGCACAATCCGTCCTTCAGCAACCCGTTCGCGACGGAAACGGTGGGCGGCAGCGTGAGCATTCCGCTGCGCATCTTCGATCGGAACCAAGGCGAGAAGGCGCGCACGCAGATCGATATCGGCCGCAACGAGCGTTTGCGCGACGCCGCGGAAGCGACGGTGTTGAGCGATGTCGAATCGGCTTACTGGACGCTGGTGCAGGCCTTGAATCTGCTGAAGCCCTACAAGACGAAATATCTTCCGCTGGCCGAGGACAACCGCAACCGCATTTCAATCTCATTTCAGAATGGCGGCGCCTCGCTGCTGGATTTCCTGGATGCGGAAAAGGCGTATCGAGACACTCGGCTGGCGTACTTAAATCTGATCGGCTCTCATTTAGTCGCGGCGGCGCAGATGAACCTGGCCGTGGGCAGGGAGGTGGTGGAATGAATCGCTTACTTATATTGGAAGCGACGCTCTGCGCGGGCCTGGCGTTGTTGGTGGCCGGTTGCGAAAGGAAAGCCGCGGCGCGCGATAACAACGACACCAGCACCGGGCCGGTTGCCGCGACAGTTGAGCCCGCATTCGATTCCAACAATTTCAAAGTCGATCATCCCGAACGGTTTCCGCTAACGACCGCGGGCGAGCACGTGGCAGCGCCGCAATTGAATGTCACCGGCGTGGT
>DATJWJ010000011.1:0-2249 GCA_035501355.1 Bryobacteraceae bacterium
CCCTCGACCACTATTGGCGGAACGGCATTCCCATATGCCGCAGCAGCGCCAGCCCTTCGGCGTCGGTGCGCGCCGTGGTAGTAATCGAAATATTCATCCCTTTGACTTTTTCCACTTTGTTGTAGTCGATCTCGGGGAAAATCAACTGGTCCTTGATTCCCAGCGTGTAGTTGCCGCGGCCGTCGAATGACTTGGCCGAGACGCCGCGAAAATCGCGCACGCGCGGTAACGCCACGTTCATCAGGCGATCCAGAAATTCGTACATCCGGTCGCCGCGCAGCGTGACCATGGTGCCGATGGACATCCCCTCACGCAGCTTGAACGCGGCGATGGATTTTTTCGCTTTGGTGATCACCGGTTTCTGCCCGGCGATTTGCGCCAGTTCATTGACCGCGCCATCCATCAGCTTGCCGTTTTGGGTAGCTTCGCCGAGGCCGATGTTCACCGAGATCTTTTCGATCTTCGGCACGGCCATCGTGTTCTTATACCCGAACTCTTTCACCAGCGCGCCGACGACGTTCTTTTTGTAATGCTGCTTGAGTCTTGCCTCTGCCATGACGAATCCTTCCTAGGTCCGCTTCTCCAGCGGTTCGCCGGTCTTCTTGGCAACGCGCACGCGGCGCGCCGAGACGCCGGATCCTTCCACTCGATATCCGACACGGGAAGGCTCGCCGCCCGAGGTGAGAACCATGACGTTCGAAATATGGATGTGGCTCTCTTTTTCCGCGATGCCGCCCTTGATCTGTTTGGCAGGATTGGGCCGCGTGTGGCGCTTGATCATTGAAACACCTTCCACCAGCACCATTCCGCGCACCCGGTCCACTTCAATCACCCGGCCGGTCTTGCCTTTGTCGCGGCCGGTGATTACTTTTATCTGGTCGTCCTTCTTGATGCGAACCTTCTGGCGCGCGCTCCGGACCGGACCGCGGCTATGCTTCATCAGGGTCTTCGGACGCGCCATCAGATCACCTCCGGCGCCAGCGATACGATCTTCATGAACTTCTTATCGCGCAGCTCTCTGGCCACCGGACCAAACACGCGCGTGCCCACCGGCTCGCCGACTTCATTGATCAGCACGGCGGCGTTGGAATCGAAGCGAATGTAAGTTCCGTCCTTGCGGCGCGACTCTTTGCGCATCCGCACGATCACGCAGCGCACAACTTTGCCTTTCTTAATGGCCGACTCCGGAGTTGCTTCCTTGACGCTGGCGGTAATGACGTCGCCCAATCCGGCGCGCAGGCCTAAGTCGCCGCCGCGAGGCAGGATGCACTGCAATTTCCGCGCGCCGCTGTTGTCGGCGACTTCGAGAATAGTTCGCATCCCAATCATGACGTTGGTCTCCTGGTTCCTTTGCTGGGCGACTTCGAGCCGGCCGTGGGCTGCATCATGTCCATGTCCAGCGCGCCGGGCTCGACACCCACCTGCACAGCCTTGCGAAGCACCTCACCCAGACGCCAGCGCTTCAGCTTGCTCATCGGGCGGCATTCGATGATGCGCACCACGTCGCCCACCTGGGCGCTGCGATCCTCATCGTGCGCGTAGAATTTCTTGCGCTTGTTGATGATCCGTTTGTAAACCGGATGCTGCACGCGCCGGGTGACTTCCACCACGATGGTCTTCTGCATCCGCGCTGAAACAACCTGGCCGATCTTTTCGTTCTTGATGCCTGACGGCTTTGTCTGCTCCCCTGTCGCCATCGCCTACTTTCCCTTCTTTTTCTTCTTGGCCACCGGCTCGGGCGCGGTTTCCGGATGCAGCTCCCGGTCGCGCAGGATGGTCAGCATGCGCGCACGATCCTTCTTGATGGCGCGCAGTTTCTTCAAACCGTCGTTTTGTCCCATCGACATTTGAAAGCGCAGCCGGAACGACTGCTCGCGCAGTTCGTCGGTTTGGCGGCGCAGATCCGTGCTGTCGATCTCTCGTATTTTGTCCGCTCTCATTGTTATGCTCCAGCGTGCTCGCGCGAAACCACCTTGGTGGGCAGCGGCAGCTTGCCGGCCGCCAGACGGAACGCCTCTTCGGCGGTCGCCTTGGGAACGCCTTCCATCTCGAACAGAATCTTTCCGGGACGAATTACCGCCACCCACTGCTCGGGTGCGCCCTTGCCTTTACCCATACGGGTTTCAGCGGGCTTCTTGGTGATGGGCTTGTCCGGGAACAACCGGATCCAGACTTTCCCGCCACGCTTGATAGATCTGGTCATCGCCACACGAGCCGCTTCAATTTGCCGGGCCGTGATCCACCCGCAC
>DATJWJ010000012.1:0-3639 GCA_035501355.1 Bryobacteraceae bacterium
AATGTCCGCGAGTTTCTCAGGGGCAGAGAAGAAGGGCGAGTGATCGGTGTCGATGGAAAAGGTCTGACGGCAGGGCAATTCCTTTTGCATAGCGCGCTGGACGGTGGGAGTTAGGGCGCGGTCGCGGAGACATTCAATGTAGTAGCGAGGAATGCCGCCCCAGCGCTTCGGTGTGGTCACGACGGGCGTGGTGGTGGGCGCGCCGGCCTGGGGGACCAGACATGATTGGGCGAAGGCGACGTCTTCGTCCGAACATTGGAGGTAGAAGGCCTCGCGGCTGGACTGCCGTTTGAAGATGCTGGATCCATCCGGGCGAATGTCCAGGGTCGACGGATTCACCATGGTGGCGGGGTCGAGCGCCGCCCAGGTTGCCAGCGAATCACCGTTGCGCGGCAGGAACGCGCAGAGGTAGACCAGAGCGCGGATGTTTTTCGGGCAGTTCTCGCCGGCTTGAGTGATGACCACGCCTCCCATGCTATGGCCAACCAGAATCACTGGTTCGGATTGCTTGCCGGCGATTTCGCAGGTGCGATCGGCATATTTTTGCAGCGTCACGGACGCGGTGGACGTCTTGTCATCGCCGTGGCCCGGCAGGTCCGGGGCCAGAACCGTGTGGCCGTTGGCCTCTAGGAGTGGCACAACCTTGCGCCAGCACCAGCCGCCATGCCAGGCGCCGTGAATCAGGAGAAAAGTCGACATGGATGGGCGATTCTATGACCAGAAGGCTGTGCCCTAAAAGGTATTTTGTATTGTAAGCAAGGCTGTCGTGGGGCCCGGGATTTCGCGCTCCGGCCGATAGCATTCTGCTATGAGCCGGGAGCCCAAGCGCATCGACAGCGCCAGCTACTTCACGCAGAGCGACCCGTCCGTTCACATGCTGGGCTTGCCGAAGGCACGGCCGCGGCTGGGGAAGTGGGGCGTAGTCGCGGTCCTTATTGGTGCTCTTCTTGCTATCGGCGTGATCCTGCTTGTGGATTACAGCTCTTCGTTCTAACGATCAATCCAAAGCTGAATTTCCCGAATCATCCTGATCGGCAAATGTGTGTGCTCGCGGTGTGGGAAGGCGCCGCTGGACGCCGCCCGAGCCGCTGAGTAACATGCACGTCCGAGCCCGCTTGGCCGAGCGTCGAGGACGAGATCAGGAGTCCTATGCTGCCACCCAAATTGATTCTTTCACCAATCGACTTCAGCGATCCGTCGCACGAGGCGCTGGATACGGCGGCAAATCTAGCGGCGGGTGTTGGCGCGGAGCTATTGCTCGTGCACGTGGTAGCGATGCTGCCGCGGTTGCCTTCGCCGGCCACGATTTTCAACGAGGCGGAGTTCGAGCAGGAGCTGCAAAAGGATTCGGAGAAGCGGCTGAGCGCGCTCGGGGAGAAACTTGGGGCGAGAGGGCTAAAGGTACGGACTGAAGTTGGGACGGCCACCGACGTGGCCATGGAAATTATCCGCATGGGCGAACATCACAAGGCGGATTTGATCGTGATCGCGACGCACGGAATGACGGGCTGGCACCGACTGGTCCTCGGCTCGGTAACCGAGAAAGTCGTGCGGATGTCGCATCTGCCGGTGCTGGTCTTGCGAGCTGAAGCAGGTGCAAAAAAGCATTCCTCGTAGGGCAGCAAACAAGAAGGATCGTGCGATCAGGACTTGCGGAAGCGGTCGAGGAGAGCGAAGAGGGCAACGCCGAAGGCGGCAGTGACAACAGAGTTGAGCAGTAGCCGCAGCGTGAAGAAAGGCTCCGGATGATTCAGTAGAACGCGCTGGGTGATGGCGAAGATGATCTGGTGGAAGTGGAAGAAGAGGAAGATAAGAGCCAGGCGGCTCAAGGGATTCTCGGTATCGATGCGCGCGCCGATGGTTGAGGCCAGATAGCCGACCAAAGTCTTGGCTATGCCATAGAGCCCGATGGGATTGTCGTGGCTGAGCGCGTCTTGCAGGATTCCTACCGCGGCCCCCAAAAACATGCCGGTGACGGGATTGCGCCGGCTCACGCCAAAGTAAATCGTCACAAGCAGCGGTAAGTCCACCAGCTCGGACCAGCGCCCATATTTGTGCAGGAACGCCTGCAAGACCAGTGCGAGAAACGCGGTGAGCAGCACCGTGCCGCTGTAATACTTGTGAACTTCGATGTTCGATTCCTGCGCGGGATTGAGCATGTAGGACATATCAGTTTTGCGGCGCGGGATTCGCGGTGTTCGCTGGCTGAGCTGCCTTCGTCGGTGAGGCTGTGCCGTTGGCCAGTCCCGTGGGCTTCACGACGGTTTCGGGTTCCTTCCGCACAATGCCTGGAGCGCCTGCCGAAGCACCCGGCCCAGCGGCATCAGCAGATTCGGGCTTCTTCAGTTCCTGCGGCGTGAGCAGGATGATTACGTCTTCCAGGCGATCGAGGCGCGCCGCCGGCTTCACATGGATCGTCTGAAACGGATTTCCTTGCGTGGCGGCTGACACAGTGCCTACCAGCAAATCCTTCGGAAAGATACGATCTTCGCCCGACGTTAGTACGAGTTCACCCACATGAATCGGCTCCTCGTTGATCACGTAGTCGAGGCGCGGTTCGGGGTCGCCGCTGCCTTTAATGACGCCGTGCGTGCGTGTGTCGGCGAGGAGTGCGCCCGCGCCGCTGTCCTTGTCATTGATCAGCAGAACTTGCGACGTGTTCTGCAGTACCTCGACGATTTTGCCCACGATTCCGTCGGGCGTGATGACAGCCATGTTGCGGCGGACATGGTCGCGGTCCCCGCGGTTCAGAAATAAGGTGTGCGAGGTGGCGTCCGCGCTCGCGCCGATCACCTGCGCGGCAAGCATTTGCGTTTCCGGATGCGCTTCGCGGAAATTAAAAATGGCGCTGAGCCTCTGGGCTTCGCCGGCTTGCGCTGCGAGCTGGCGATTTTGCAAGCGCAATTGGTCGATTTCGGCGTGCAGGCGGGCGTTTTCGGCATGGGCGCCGCGGAGGCTGATGTAGTTGGACCAGATTCCGCCGGTGTTCTTGACCGCGTCGGTGCCGCCGCGCTCGAAAGGCATCACGATGGCCGCCGCCCAGTAGCGGATCAGGCGTACGTCATGATCGCGCTTGATTTGGAACGCGAGGAGCAGAACCTGCGCCAACACCACGGCGGTGAGGAGAAAGACCGGACGTTGGCGAAGTGCAGTGTCGATCATAACCAGTCACGGCACCCCGTGCCGGACAACTAAGAGAGATCCTTCGACTCTGGGCCGATGAAACGCCGGCCTCCGCTCAGGACGAAGTGCGCGCGCTAGTCAATCGAAACCAAGCGCAGCAGGCGGAAATCGCTGAGCATCTTTCCGGTTCCGAGCACCACGGAAGCCAGCGGATCGTCAGCGATGGAAACCGGCAGGCCGGTCTCTTCGCGAATGCGCTTATCGAGATTCTTGATCAGCGCGCCGCCTCCGGTCAGTACGATGCCGCGGTCGCTGATGTCGGCCGAAAGCTCGGGCGGCGTGCGTTCCAGCGCCACGCGAATCGCGTTCACGATGGTCGAGATATTTTCCGAGAGCGCCTCGCGGATTTCGCTGTCGTCGATGGTGACGGTACGCGGCACGCCTTCGATCAGGTTGCGGCCTTTTACTTCCAGCGTCATCGGCTTTTCCAGTGGATAGGCGGAGCCAATTTCAATC
>DATJWJ010000013.1:0-19728 GCA_035501355.1 Bryobacteraceae bacterium
GGACAGCACCTGAATTCCCCCGGTCATGCTCTTGAGGACTTCCCGCAGGCTCACCGACATGCTCTGCATGGCCTTGGATAGCCCTCCGATTTCGTCGCCACGCTCCAGGTACTCGCCTGGAACGTCCCGCGATACATCCCCTCGGGCGACTTCGTCCAAATGAGACACTGCCACCGTGAGCGGCTTGGTGATACTGCGGGTAAGCATTACTCCAAAAAGCGTGGCCATGACGGTCGCTAACAGCGACAGCAGCGCGATGGGTATGGGCATGCGGCGAATGAATGTGTCAGCGCGCAGTTTTCTCTCGGCGAGCCGCGGTTGCTGCCAATTCAGATACTCCGCAAGGGCGTGCTGGACAGGGCCAACGCTCGGGATGCTCTCTTCCCGGTATACTGCCAGACCTTGCTCGCTCTTGCCGGCTTGACTCAACTCCAGCGCGTGGAGATTCGCATCCAGCCAGGCACTGCCGGCTTTTTCGAGTTCACCCACCAGTTTCAAGCTTTCAGCGGTATTGTCGCCAGCTTTCAAGTCGCTCATCAGGGACCGGCACTCCTTAGCCAGGCGGGCCTGTTCGCCTCTGTCGCCGCCGGTTGCGGTACCGTGGCATGTTTCGCAATGTTTGCTCAGCGTGATATGGCCGACAACAGCGTTCACCACGCCCAGGTCGGTCCCCACGCGCTGGGCGCTCATCATTTTGTCAGCCTCGATCTGCTGCTGCGCGGCGGTATTTCGAATGGCGCTCAACGCCCACAAACTAAGACCGCTGATGCATACCACCGACCCAATCCCGCTCGCCAGAAGAAGCGCGAGCTTCTTTCCAATTTTGAGATTCGCCAACTTATTCATAGTCGTTTCGCTCCTGTTTTCATCCTCGCGAGGCCGGATTGGTCTTTTTTCTCACGGCCGCCTTACGAATGCTCTCCGTTAGCTCGTCCTTATTGAGCTTGATTTGATACTCGTCCACGCCTGCCGCCATCCCGCGGGCGATTTCTTCTTCTCCGGCCAGAGACGACAGCGCGATGACCGGTAACCCGGCAAAGCGCCGATCGGCACGAATCTGCCGGGTCAAAGCCAACCCGTCCAGGCGCGGCATCTCGATGTCGGTGGCCACCAGGTCCACTTCACTGGAGTGGTGATCGAGGATCTCCCAGGCAGCTTGCCCGTCTTCGGCGGCCAGCACCCGGCAGCCGATGGCCTCGATGAGGCGCTGGATCTGTCCGCGGAAGAATTCCGAATCGTCGGCCACCAGTACGGTCAAGGCGTCCTCGCCAGGGGCCGAACCGCACATGGGTTTGGGAGGCTCCGCCGGCCCTCGCTCGGGCCGCGCAGCGTCCGCCAGCTCGAAAATGTCCAACAACAGAATCGTTCGGTCCTTGAGCACCGCCGACCCCGCGATACCTCTTTGCCGCAAGGTGACGGTGTCGATGTTGAGCGCCGCTTCCACCATGTCCAGAGGCTCGGCAGCCAGCAGTCCCAGCGGATGGCCCAGCCTCTCAAAGACGATCACCACCCATTGCTGCTCCGGGCTAAGCTCCCCTACTGGCGCGGTATCGTGCAGGCTCACCAGCGGCAGGCTGGCGCCGCAATACTGCATGGTGCGGCGGCCACCCAGATTCAAAACCTGCGCCGGACGCACCCTCTCGATTCGCGATACCTGCTCGATCGGCACCGCGCAGGTCTCCGCGGGAGCGTTATGGAACACCAGCAATGAGTGCGTCTCGCGGCCTGAAGCGCTCTCCTGGACGGTCTGCCGCGTGCTGGCCTCCGCTGTGCCGGCGGTCAGATTCGCCCGGGCGGCCAAGCCCGCCACGTCCAGAATTACCGCCACGCGCCCGTCGCCCAGGATGGTGGCGCCGGCGTAATCGTGCAGCCCTTTCATGTGGCGGCCCAGCGGTTTCACCACGATCTCCACCGTGTCGTGCAGTTCCTCCACCACGAGCCCGTATTCGAAAGTGCCGGCGTCCACCAGAACCACGTTCAACGCTCGCGATGAGTTTTCCGGACGAGACACTCCCAGTGCATTCGCCAGATAGAGCAGCGGCACCAGACGGTCGCGGACAATCAACACTAAAGCATCACCCACTCGATCGGTGCGTTCGGCCACCTGCGCCGACGGAATGCGAATCAGCTCACCCACGTTCACCTGGGGGATGGCAAAGCGCTGCCCGCTATCGGACACCAGCAAAGAGGGAATGATGGCCAGCGTCAGCGGCAGCTTGATTCTAAAGCGGGAGCCCTGGCCCGGCGCCGAATCGATTTCGATCTTCCCCCCCAGACGGTCCAGGTTGGTCTTGACCACGTCCATGCCGACACCGCGCCCGGAAATGTCGCTGACCTTTTCGGCCGTTGAAACTCCCGGCAGGAAAACGAGCGCCATCTTCTCGCGGTCCGACATGCCCTGCACTTGTTCGCGCGTAACCAGGCCTTTGGCGATCGAAGAGGCCGCGATCTTCTCGGCCGCGAGTCCCTTGCCGTCGTCGGAAATCTCGATCACCACCTGGCCGGCCTGATGCGAGGCCTTAAGCGTCACGGTCCCCGTCGCGGACTTGCCGGCGGCGGTTCGTTCGAGCGACGGCTCGATGCCGTGATCCACCGCGTTGCGCACCATGTGAGTCAGCGGATCGCTCAGCCCTTCCAGGATGGTTTTGTCGATTTCAACTTCTCCGCCCTCCAGCTTCAGCTGCACATCCTTGGCTAGATCCCGAGCCAGATCGCGCACCAGGCGTGGAAACTTGCTGAACAGGCTGCCCACCGGCTGCATGCGCGTCAGCGTCACCACCTCCTGGAGTTCCGAGGTCACCAGGCTCACCCGTTGGGCGCCCGAGCGTATGCCGCGATCGTCCTGCCGGGCCAGCGACTCATTCAACTGGTTGCGGCTGAGCACCAACTCGCCGGCCAGCGTCATCAGGGAATCCAGCAGAGTTACGTTCAGCCGGATGGTGGCTTCACTCGCCGGTGTCGGAGTGGCCGTGACGGCTTTGGGAGCATCCTCCGCCGGCGTGGTTACGGGCGGCGAGGTGGCTTCCACTTGCGGCTTCACCGTCCGAGGCGCAGCCGCCGTCACTCCAACCGGCTCAGCCAGGGGTCGGATGGCGCCGTCATTCTCGATTAGACGGATCCGTTCCGGCGGCACTTCCACCAGGGCTTCCAGCAGGTCCGGCTCCAGCACGGTGGCATACAGCACTTCCAACATCAATCGATTGGAGGGCTCGTCGTCCAGGGTTCCGGCCGAGTCCAGATCAAAGACCGTCTCCAGGATCGTGCCGCATTTGATCAGCCGCTTGAATACCTCCCAGGGCGTCTTATTGCGGCGCTCGATGTCGTGAATCAGATCGAATGCGATCAGGTATACGCGCTTGCCGCCCTTGCGCACCTGGCTCAGGTCGAACGCCGACACTTGAATGCCTTTGTTCGCCTCCGGCACTTGCACTGTAACCCGTTCTGAAAGAGAGCCCTTCTCGTGCTCCGGCAAACTCCCCGCAGCGAGTGCGGTCAGCGCCAGGACAAACTCCCCGATATCGGCCTGGTTGCTGGTCCTGTAATTACCGATCAGATCGCGCAACTTGTCGAAGGCCAGCAACAGGATGCTGACTGCCTCCGGCGTCGGAACCATTTGGCGGGAGCGGATCAAGTCGAGCGCGTTCTCGGTTCTATGAGCCAATTCGCGGATCTTGGTTAAATCGAAAAAGCCGGCGCCACCCTTGATGGAGTGAGCCGCGCGGAAGACTCGGTTCACCAATTGTTCATCGATCTCCGCGCCGCCCTGCTCAATCGCCAGCAGATCGTTCTCGATCGTCGCCAGATGTTCCCGGCACTCGGCCAGATAGTCCTGCACCAGTTCGTCATCGAGGTTAAGTTCGCTCATGATCCCTTCCTCAGTTCCCGGACACGCTGAAATGCTGATGCATCCGCATGGTCTGGAATAGCTCCAGAAGCTCGGCGGAAGCGTGAATCAAGGCCAGCCGCCCGCCCGTCTTACGCAAGGAGTTGAAGGCTGCCACCAGCAGGCCGATGCCGCCGGAATCGACCATGTGAACCTCGGCTAAATCGATCACCAGGTCCTCGACGCCTTGCCCGACGATCTCTCGGAGCGTCGACCGCAGCTCGGGGATGGAGGCCGCCACAATGCTATCTCCGGCCGGCCGAACGACGACTTTATGGCCTTCTCTTGTAACCGCGATCATGCATGATTCTCCTGGGAAAAACGTTTGACGATGGCTACCGCGTTGCCCCGGTCGTTGTAGCGGACGCGGCTGGCATACTTACGCAGGATCTCGATGCCGCGTCCGGAACAATCCGACGTCGCCGCCTGGTTGCTCCACAACGCGCGCCAGTCGAAACCGCAGCCGCGATCCTTGACGGTTATGAGCAGGCGTCCGCCCTTGAGCCGCACACAGCAGCGGACCTGTTTGCGAGGATCGTTATGAGAGCCATGCCGAACGGCGTTGATCAGCGCCTCGCGCACCAGCAACTCGGCGGCAAAACAGCTCTCACGATCCAGCACAGCTTGGCTCTGGCGCCGGAACTCAACGATGAACTGCTCGGCGGCCTCGAAAGTTGCCGGGAACGTACAACGCATTTCATAATCGACACCTGCTGGTTGCGTCATTGGCTCACCTCCGCCGCCAGCAGAAGCAAATCGTCCTTCACCGTTTGGGGCTCCGGACAAACGTCATGCACAATCAAAGCGGCCGATTCGCGCAGCGGCGCGGCGCGATGGCGGATGCAGGCATCCACCAGGCGCGCCAGCCCTTCTCGCCGGCCCCCGCCGGGCGAGGATTCGATCAAGCCATCGCTATACAGAAAGAAACGGTCGCCAGGGGACACACGCAGGTCCCGGCGGTGCAGAGTCGCGGTGCCGAACATTCCCAACGGATCGCTTTCCAACTCCACCGTCTGCGGCGTTCCATCGCGGCTCACCAGAATCAGCGGTGGGTGCCCGGCCCCTACCACCGTGAGGCGCCTGGTCGGCCGGTTCAATCGCGCATAGCACGCCGTCAGATATTGCTCCTCGCCCAACATTTGGCCCATCACGGCATCCACGCCGTGCATGGTGTCCTCGGGCGAAAATACCGGTCCGGCATACTGGCGCAGCAACGCCTTGACGGCCGACGTAAGAAACGCCGCGCTTACCCCGTGGCCGCTGATATCGGCGACGAAGTAGGCGAAAATGCCGGTCCCCAGGGGAACTACGTCGTAGAAATCTCCGCCCGCTTCCTCCAGCGGCTTGTAATACACCGCGAAGTTTGCCGCCGGGCAATCGTCCGGGTGCACCAGGATGGCCTGTTGGGCGTCGCGCAACTGCTCCAGGCGGGCCCGATGCTGAGCGACTAACGCCCGGTTGTTCTCGCGGATCCGAAGATGAACCCGAACTCGTGCCAGAACTTCCTCACCATGCACCGGTTTCGCAACGTAGTCCACGCCGCCAATCTTCAGGCCGGCGACTTTGCTCTTCACATCATCCAGAGAAGAGAGAAAGATGATGGGAATATCGGCGGTGGCGGGATCCGATTTTAAACGCGCGCAGGTCTCAAAGCCCGTTTCTCCGGGCATCAGCACGTCTAGCAGAATGAGATCCGGCTGCTGGGCACGGCTCAGAGCACGGGCGGCAACGCCGTCGCTTGCGGCCAGCGTGCGGAAGCCCTCTGCCTCCAGAATGCTTCTGAGCAGATCCGCGTTGGTGCGCGTATCGTCCACAACGAGGATTGTCGGCGTGTTCACCGCGCCCTGTTTTTGTGCGGCTAGATGATCCTGCAAGCAATCCGCCGGTTCCCGGTGGCCCGGAATGCCGGTCGACCGCGGGACCGCTGATCCTATTGAGACCAATTGCTTCACGTATATGCTTATCGGCGATCACTTAGCTCTTCGTAGAAGTTTGTTGCCCTGGCGCGGGCTAAACGCAGCTTAGCCCGAGAGACGGTCAAGCAAGGTTTTTTGCGATCGGGCGGCGGATGGATAAAAGGATCGTGCTAGCAAATGGCAATACTCGGCAACCCACAAGCCTTGGAAATCAGCTCAAGAGCTGCCGGGAGCAGGGCAAGTAGAAATCGCGCCGGCTTCGCGTTTGCTCTTATTTTGCGTCGCCGGGTGCTTCCAATTGGGCAATCGCCTTCTTGACCTGCTCGGCGTCCTGCGCCTTCGGCACCAGCTCCAAATATTTTTTGAAATGTTGCAAACCGCCGGCCCGGTCGCCCTTGGCGATGAGCACCGTGCCCAGCAAAAGCTCGGCTCTCGGAATCTCGCGTGCGGCGTCGAGTTCGGTCGCGCGACGCGCGCTCATCTCAGCCACATCGAGATGTTTTAGATTGTAATTCGCCACGGCATTGTAGAAATATAACTCCGGAAATTCAAGAGGATGCATCGCCACGGCCTTGCCGGCGATCGCCGCCGCATCCTCTGGGTGTTTTTCCGCTAGATCCAGCATGGCCAACTGAACATACGGTCGGATGTATTTGGGATCCGCGGCTACCGCTTTCTCCCAGGCCGCGCGAGCCTCCGCGGTTTTCGATTCCTTCTCGAGAACCTCGCCCAAATGGCTCCAAGCCTGAGCGTAATCGGGATCGATCTCCACCGCCTTTTCGAAATTCCTTTCAGCGACAGCCCATTTTTCATCGTTAAAAGCATTCTCGCCCTTGCCGAACGCCTTCCTGGCAGGCTCGGGCACATTGAGCGCGGTCGCCGATACTGTCAATCCTTCGTGCAGGCCCATGTGTTTCAGCACAATGGTGGCGTTGTTGCGAAACGTCACCTGAGCTGTTCGATAACCCTTCAGCCGGATCGTGACCGTGCATACGTCGGAGGTCGCCGGATCGAACGCTCTGGACCGGTAGTTCACCAGGTACTGCACGTTGCCGTCGCCGAAGACATTCACAATCACGCATTCTTGCACTAGCCGGTCCGAAACGTTGGGAATGATCTGCGGCGAATTGGGAAGCGGCGAGCCGTCCTCTGTGACAATGGTGGCGTGGTAGGTCTGGGCCGAAGCCGCCGCGACTGTCAGAGCCAGGATGCCGGCGGCCAGGACGGGATTTGTTTCCATGACGATTATTCCTACGTGCCATTATACGCACTGGTTTCAAAATATCCGGATTGCGAGCTTGGGTCTTGCCATTGTGCCCCTCCCACAGAGAGCAGTACGTGCCGCTTGCTTCCCGCCCGTCCGGTTTCGCGGCGCCGGAGTCGCATGGGCCACCATACACAACGAACCCCATCCCGACGCGCCGTGGCGTTATCTTCCACTATGAATGGAGGCGAGCGCGCGGAAGAGTTCCCACCGCTGACCGCCCGGCGCGCAGCTTCGCCCCGCGGATGCGTCCCCGGGTTGGTCGCCCAGGATCACGAGCGTTCGCCGAGGCGTTCAATCCCGCCTCGTCACTGCGATTACCTCGAGCCATTCTGCTTCGACGTCCGTAAGGCCGCCGCGCGCCACGTTATGTTTCGACCACAAGGCCTCCAATTCCGCCTGAAGGCTCTTTCTCCCGTCCCGATTGAGCGAAGCGAAAGCCCGGTTGGTTGGTCCGTAGTAATCGCGGAAAAAACGGACCACCTCACGGGGTGGAAAGGGAAAATTGAACTCAACCTTGTGGCGCGTGAGCTGCAAGCTGGACACGCCTGGTCCGAGGCGCTCGCGAACCGTGGCCTCGTCGCCCCACAGCACTGGCGCCGGCATACCCGAAGGAGCAACGAAGCTGGAAACAACCCCCAACATCTTGCCGATGAAGCCTTGCCGAGTCCAGTTCGCCATGGCGATGGTCCCACCCGGACGGCAGACGCGCAACAGTTCGGCAGCGACAACTTCGGGACGCGGAGCAAACATTGCGCCGACGATGCTGGTTACGAAGTCGAAACTCGCGTCGGCAAACGGGAGGGCTTCAGCGTCCGCCACCCGGAATTGCGCCCCCAGCCGTTCCACTCTGGCGCGCTCCCGGGCTCGCTCCACCTGATTTTCAGCGATATCGATACCGGTCGCAATGATGCCGTTGCGGGATGCGATCAGCGCCAGTTGACCGGACCCGCAGGCGACATCGAGAAGCCTGGATCCCCTCGGAACGAACAAACGCCGGAAGAAATCCTCACTGGCAGCTTCCAAATAACGGGCCAGGCGATCGTAATCTCCGGCGGCCCAGATCCTTCTGAGGCGCGACTTCAAGGTAGCGAGCCCCGCTGCATCCACGCCCGTCCCGCGCGGCCAGGGGCAGTAACGCCCAACCCAACCGTTTCCTAGAACGACGCCGATCAGTCTTTCGTTTGCTATTTCCATTTCAGTACTCCTCCCGTACCCGCCCTCAGGCTACTTGCGCCTTAGCCGGCGGAATGTTTTGGTTTACGTTGAAAAAATTGCCCGGATCGTATTTTGCCTTGATCTGGGCCAGCCGGTCGTAATTCTCCCCGTAGGTGGCGCGGATGCGATCGGCGCCTTCCTCCATCATGAAGTTGACATAGGCGCCACCGGCTCCAAAGGGATGGAGCGCCTGCCAGTAATCGCGCGCCCAGTTGGTAATGCGGTCGCGATTTGCTGGATCCGGATCGACTCCTACGATGACTTCGCTCCAGGTGGCGTCTCGATACGTCCAGGGCGTGTCGCTGTTGGAATGCTTGTGTGGGGCCCCGTTGATCGGGTAAAGGTGCATGGTTGAATGCAGCGAAGGCAGCAGCGACCCGTGCTGCACGTGCAGATCGATAGCGCGGTCGCCTAGCTCCTTGACGAAATCGGCCTTCCAGTACCACTGCAGACCTGGCGTATAAAGGCCGTCGAACATGCTCTGCAGCATGGGGAAGGGCATCGGAGCGAAGAACTCGAACGCCGGGGTGCGATAGGCGCGAATCGAGTCGAGCATCTGGTTGGCCTGCTCCAGCGGGCCGGTACAACACCACACGATCCCACACATCTTTTTCAGATGCAGTGGTTCCGGAAACGGAGGACCAGGAGGTACGGTCAAAAATGCGAAGAACCCGCTGACGTCTTCCGGCGCCGAGACGATGAACTCGCGATACCATTTCATGATGTCGGCGGCCTGATCCATCTCCCAGAGCATGGGCCCCGCGCATACCGTGTGCACGGGATGCGCGCGGAATAGGAACGACGTAACAACCCCAAAGTTGCCGCCACCACCTCGAAGCGCCCAGAAGAGATCGCTGTTTTCTTCAGGACTGGCCACCACTACAGTGCCGTCGGCGAGCACGACGTCGGCGGACAGAAGATTGTCGATGGTCAGGCCGTACTTTCTGGTGAGGTGTCCCATACCGCCGCCAAGCGTCAGACCGCCCACGCCGGTCGTCGAGATAATGCCAGAAGGTACCGCAAGCCCGAAGGCGTGTGTGGCATGATCCACGTCTCCCCACGTTGCGCCTCCACCAACGCGAACGGTGCGGGCTGCCGCATCGACGTGGACGTAGCGAATGAGCGACAGATCGATCACCAGCGCATCGTCGCTGACACCCAGCCCGGCAGCATTGTGGCCGCCGCCGCGAATTGCGACGCGCAGGCGGTTCTCGCGGCCGAACCGGAGTGCTGTAATGACATCGGCCACGTCGGCGCACTTGACAATCAGAGCAGGCTTCTTGTCGATCATGGCGTTATAGACTTTCCTGGCCGTGTCGTAGGACGGATCGCTTGGCTCGATCAATTCTCCCCGCAACTGCGTCCGGAACTGAGCGATTGTTTCTTGTTTCAGCATCTTTGTCACCTTTCTTGTCCCGACTTCGCTGCCGGGAACATACTCAGGATGTCATCCCCAGCGTTCCTGGAGCGTTCTTAGGCGGCTGGAACTCGCGTTCTGTGGGGCAGGTTTTGATTTTGGCGCAGCGAAGATTTCCCGAATCAATCGCTTGCGTGGGACTGGTATTTTTCCCTGCCACTCAGCAAACCACGTGCCTCGCGAAGGTCCGCTGTGTCGAAACCCTCCCTGAAGTCGCGGTACATCCTCTCGAGAGCGCGCTCCATCGACACGTCGGCTTCCAGCCTGCAGATACGCACAGCGGATCGCAATGCCAGGGTGCGCGCTCCGAGCTGTTGGGCCGATTCGAGCGCCCGCTGATAACTGGAACGCGATTGTTCGCGCTTGCCGTCGCGAAGCAGGAGGTCGCCGTGCAGCAGGTGCAAATAGGGCGCAGCCCAGACTTCCGAATTCTTATTTTGAAACGCCAGGCCAGTGGAAATGTTCGCCATCGCCTCTTCGGGCCTGCCTGCCCGGGCACAGGCGTCCGCCAGCAGCGCGTAGTAGAAGGGCAGACGAAGCTCGCCTCCGGATCCCTTTAGTGCAGCCAGGCCGTTACGAAGTTGGACCAACCCCGATTCTGGATCGCCCTGTAACACTCGAGCCCACCCTGCCACAATTTGGGCCATCGAGAGGTAATAAGCGAATTCGTATCGTGCGCACACCTCCGTGGCCCTTAGGGCGAGAGGCAGCGCCTTTTCGCTTTCATCCCGGAACACATGCAACATTGCGGCATAGCTCAGGGCGATGGCCAGGCCAAAAGGATGCGCGTCGCCTCCGCTATCGATCGTTTTCCGGCTATGTGAAAGCGCCAGGTCGGGATATCCGAGATGCCAAAGCAAGTGCGTCTCATAGGCCGGGCAAAACACGGCGATTTCGGGAACAGCGAATAGGGCCAAGTCAGCAGGTGTACATTTGGGAAGTTCGGCGAGCGCGGATTTTATGTGCGATTCCGACATCTGGAATCGGCCCAGGTGGAAATACGCCACGGCCAGATTGAAGTGGCCGGCCATGGCGCTGGCGCGATTCTCGCCGATCGTGAGCTGAAGTAACTCTTCGCTCAATTGTCTGGCGGCTTCGAAATCGGCGCGGACCTGGTGATAGATCAACGCGGCGCTTAAGACCGTAATGCCGTGGTGATTTGCCTTCAACTCGCGGAACAGTGCGAGAGCGCGAGCCGTGGTTTCGCCAACCTCCGGCGCAGGATAACCGGCTGAAGTGAGAAGCGTGCGCCCGAGCGCTACCAGAAGATCAAGCTCCTGTTCCTTGCGGCGCGTGGTCGCGGGCAGCTCACTGCACAGCGCGATTGCGCGGCGAAGCTCCGCAGCCGCTTCCCGATCGGCGTAGCGTTGATGCGCCACGACAGCGGCTTGATGGTAATTGCGAATCGCTTCCTCCGCCATATCCGCCGCGGCGTAGTGCGCAGCCAGTTGGCCAAACACGCTTTCGAGGTGTCCGGAGTGCAGCTCCTCGATCGCCCGGGCAATGCGCCGGTGCAGAAAACGTTGGCGTACTGGAGTCATTTCGGCGTACGTCACCTCGCGCAGGCGGTCGTGAGTGAAGTCATATTCACCCGCGCCCTTGCCTTCGATGATGCGACGTTGCCACAGTTCATCCAAGGCCCGAGAGAGGCTGTCTTCGTCCCAGTCGGTCGCCTTGGCCAAAAGATCGAAGGAGAATGCCCGCCCGACGGCGCCGGCGAATCCCGCAAGTTCATAAGCGGAAGGCGTCAATTGAGCCAGCCGCGCGACTATTACCGCATGCACTCGTGGAGGCGCGACCCCGGCGGAGGTCTCGGCCAGACCCGCTCGAATGCTTTCAACTACAAAAAGTGGGTTGCCCTGCGTGGAACGATAGAGGCTGGCCAACTCAGCGTCGTTCAACTGGCGGGCGGCGATCTGGCACCCGAGCGCGGCGGTTTCCTCCGCGTCAAGAGGCGAAAGAACGATTTCTTCCCCTTGACCGGACCGCCGCAGTTCGCTCCACAACCTGGTGAACGGGTGGTCGCGGCCGGTCTCCTCGGTGCGCACAGTCCCTAGAACCATGATTCCGCCCTCTTGCTCGACGCGAAACAACGAGTGCAGCCATTCGAACGAATCCTGATCGCACCACTGCAAATCGTCTATCACCAGCAAGAGCGGCTTTCGGGCCCTGGATATGGCGGCGTTGAGAGCGTCGTAGAAATGACGCCGCTCCCAACTCTCGGTCAATGGCTGGGGTTTGGGAATGGAAGGATCTTCGGCCAGGATCTCTGGCAGAACGCGAGCCAATTCGGCCACTTGGGAATGTGGAAGTTCAGCACAAGCGGCGCGTAATGGCTCCGAGCGCAGCCACTCGGCAACCGGCGCATAAGCCAGACGGCCCTGGGCCGCATAGCAGCGCGCCCGGGCGACCGGGAGGTGACGCTGCGCGCACCAGGTACATAGCTCCTCGGCGAGGTGGGACTTCCCTAGGCCTGGCTCGCCGGGGATCACGACCAGGTGGATACCGCCGCCGGCCGCGACCTGCCAGTACTCGATTAGACGCAGCCATTCTTTCTTCCTGCCAACCATCGGAGACCGCGGGCTGGAAGGGCCGGACGTTACCTCGGCGGGAATATTGGTTGCGAGGTCAGACTTCAGCGCCAGTTCATACAGCTCGCGAGTTGGCTCGGAAGGCTCCACTCCGAGTTCCCGGCGGAGGATTCGCATACACTGGTGATACGCGCGAAGCGCACTGGCGCGGTCGCGATTGACCCCGTGGAGGCGGATCAAGAGCTGGTGATGCGGCTCGCGCAGCGGGTCGAGGGCCACCAGACGCTCGGCATATCGAATCGCTCCCGGTAGATCGCGACTCTGTTCGAGCAGCGCGGCAAGACGGCCGAAAATCTTGCCCGCCATCTGACGGTATTGTTCGCGCTTGTGTTGCAGCCAATCGTCGTAGAGGCCTGGCAACAGGTCGTCCTCGTACAGCCGGGCCGCTTGTTCCAGCGCAAGGCGTTCCGACGCGACGTCAGCGGATTGGGCGGCCGTTTCCGCGGCTGCGAGCGCAGCATCAAATTCCGAGACATCCAAAGCACAGCCTGGATTGGGCCGAAAATATACGGACTGGCTGTCGCCCTCCAGCAGACCGCATTCATTCGGAAGGGCGCGGCGCAGGTGATGCAGGAGCTGCCGGAGATTAGTGCGAGCTTGCCCCTCGTCGGAATCGGGCCACAGAAGAAAGGCCAGATGCTCACGCGATTGCCGAGTATCACCGTGCAGAATCAAGTAGCTCAGGAGCGACTTGAGGCGATTTGTGTTGATCGTCGAGACGACTTCGCCGCCCCGCGAGATCCGGAATTTGCCGAACAGTTCGATGCGGAATGCGGGTCGAGGCGAAGCTTCGCCGGCAACCGAAGTGTTCTGGGGCCCCACGGTGAAAGGCTATCAGTTTTTTGTACTAGTGGGTAAGAACTGGCCAAACCCTCGGGACGCAATTAGAAGTCTGAAGTGTGTCTCACTCGCTCCATGTCTCGCGCGATCCCGTCCGGGATGTTGAGGCGATTTTCGACCGCTACCTGTTTGCCGCGGTTGTTCCAGACGCTTTGGATTCCAAGTCTGCGATGAATGCCCGCGCCTCGCGCATGGCTTCATCTGTGAAACCGATATGGCCGCGATCCTTATAGTGGATAAACTTGTGCGGCACGTGCGCCGCCGTCAGCGCCTTGTCCATATCGATGGCTTGTTGAATGGGAACGGAGCGGTCGTCGTCGGAATGCAAGAGCAGCAGGGGCTTCGCCTGCGCGCCAATATTATGCAGAGGCGAGGCAATGCGGCGAGCTTCCTCGAGCGCCGTGCCCGTTAGAGTGATGAAACCGGTGCTCGGACTGCCCGTGATTGGCGTCCAGAGATTTCCCCACGACAGCGTGTTCAGATCGTAAGCTCCAGAGAAGCTGATGGCTGCCCGAAAATCCGCGGATTCTTTGTCCCAGCCGCCCGTTTTCCCGTACGGACCCTCGCCCAGAGTGGCGGCCAGAGCCACTTCGTGTCCGCCCGACGAGTTGCCCATTAAGTAAATCCGGCTGGTATCGATGTGGTATTCCGATGCATGGGCATGCACCCAGCGCATGGCCGTGTACATGTCCTGATAGCAAGCGGGCGCGGGTGTGGAATTGACCAGCCGATAGTCAATATTCATGGCGAAGAAGCCGTCCCGCGCCCAGCCGTCCTGCTTGGCGTAATTTTCGTCGCTCTTTGATCCGGCTCGCCAGCGGCCTCCGTGGACCATGAGAATCACCGGCAGATGATCTTTGCCGCCGGGATAGGCGATGTCGGCCAGAAGGGCCGCTCCATCAGCGCGTCCATAGATAACATCCTTCTGCGCGATCACACCCGCCGGGTCCTGCGCCACGGCCGGCCATAATGCCGACACTGCCGTGGCGAGAAAGGGAATCAGTCTGTACACAGTCATACGCCGCCTAATCCGAATCCGGCAATGCATACGCGAGGTACTCGCCGGAATAATTCCCACCGCTGACCGCCACCACGATGTACTGCTTGCCCTGCCACATGTACGTCATCGGTGAACCGCTCTGCGGCGCCGGCATCCACACTGCACCAACTTCCTTGCCAGTCTTCTTATCGTAGGCGCGCAGCATGGCCCCGCGCGGATGCGTCCCCGGGTTGGTCACTTGACTATCACCCAGGATCACCAGCGTCTTGGTTACTACCAGACCCACGCTTCCACCCTGGCCGGTATTGCCGATGTTCAAACCCTTCAGCGCCGGATGATTGCGCACATTGTCCGGCGTTTCGCCGTACGGCACTTGCCACAGCATTTCGCCCTTATTCATATCCACCGCCGAGATGACGCCGTAGGGCGGCTTCACCAGCGGCAAACCCTGAACTTGAAGCGGATTGGGGCCGAAATTTCCACCGAACGCCGCCGCCGGAGGCGCTCCTGCCTCCAGCTTTTTCTGGGGCGCATCGGCGGCTGTACCAGCGCCGGCCGCTTCGGCGATCCGGAACGGCTGGTCGTTGCGGCCCGAGACGTAAGCCAGATCCGAGAATCCCGCTGGAGGCGTGCGCAGCGTCATGGATTGCACCTGCGAGTTGTTGGCCTGCACGTAAACAATGTGCGTCTCCGGATCCGCCCCGCCGCCAGGCCAGTTGGTGCCGCCGCCGGAATGGCCGATGTTCAGCGCGCCCAGAAACCCTTTCGGATCGCCTACCAGCGGCGGGTTGAATATACCGGCCACTCGATAGCGCGCCACCACGTCCCGCGCCTGCGCCCGCATCTCCGGCGTAAAATCGATCAGGTCGTCGGGAATCTTGATCTCGTTGCGCGCATAGGCCGGCGGCTTGGTCACGAAGGGCTGCGTCTTAGCCGTTTTCTCGCCGGGCACGTCGGTCTGTTGCACCGGACGCTCTTCGATGGGCCACACCGGCTGTCCAGTCACCCGATCGAACGTATACAGCCACACCTGCTTGGTCGGAACCGTGACGGCTTTGATCAATCGGCCGTTCACATTCATATCCAGAAGAATGGGAGCCGAGGAAATATCGAAATCCCAGACCGGATGATGCACGAACTGGAAGTGCCACTTGCGTTTGCCGGTCTTCAAGTCCACGCACACCAGGCTCTCGCCGAACAGGTTGTCGCCGGGCCGCGAGCCGCCGTAGTAGTCCGAAGTAGGCGATTCAACCGGAAGGTAGACTAATCCGAGCTCCGGGTCGGCGGTGATTTGCGTCCAGACGCCGGTGTTGCCGTTGGCCGCCCAGGATCCGTTCTCCCAGGTTTCATTGCCGAACTCGCCCGGACGCGGAATGGTATTGAAAGTCCACAACAGCTTTCCGCTTCGAACATCAAAAGCGCGCACCAGGCCCTTGGTGTTGTTGTGGGTCTCCACCGTCATGCCTTCTTTGAACGACGAGCCCACGATGGCGACGTCGTTGACGATGAAGGGCGTCGAATGCAGGCCTGCCTCGCCGGTTTCGAGATCGATTTGCTGGCCGCTTCCGGTCACCATGCCTTTCTTCAGGTCCACGATGCCGTTCTCGCCGAAGGACGCGATCGGATGTCCGTCCTTGGCGTTGAGGGCCACCAGACGATAGCCGGTGGTGACGTAGAGCACGCGATCGTCGCCGCGGCCGTCGCTCCAATACGCCACGCCGCGGCCCGAGAGTTGCCGCGCCGCCACCACCGCCCGATTGCCTTCGTGCAGGTTGTATACCCAGTTGACCTCGCCGGTTTTCGCATCCAGCGAGACGACCGAGCGCCGCGTGCCGCCGGTGGTGTACAGCGATCCGTTGACCATCAGCGGCGTGCCTTCCAACTTGTACTCGGGGCGCGAGCCGAGGTTGTCGGTCTTGAAGCGCCAGGCGATCTCGAGTTTATTGAAGTTGGATGCGTTGATCTGATCGAGCGGCCGGTATTTGGTGCCCGCCATGTCGGCCGTGTACCAGGCCCATTCGCCATCTTTCGGGTGCCATTGGCTGGAACGGGATTGTGCTTCGGCGCTGACCCAAATCAGCCCGAGACCGGCTAGTACGGCTGCGGCTGATAAACCAATTCCGATCTGTTTCTGTCGCATTTGATGTTTTGTGCCAACCTTGCAGAAATATGTGTACTGTTGAGCCAGAATGCACCAAACGAGATCCGCGTGTCAACATTGATTCCGGCCGGTTCGGGGTTGGACAGCTTGCACAAACTGTACAAGCAGGCATAAACTTGCAGCATGTCCGACTCCATCACCCGCAGGCATGCAGCTCAGATGCTGGGAGCCGCGGCGGCCAGCCAGATGTTGGCCAAGCCGGCCTCCGACATTTGCTTCCTCACCGCCTCTGAAATGGCCAATCTGATTCGCGCGAAGAAGCTGAGCGCTCGAGAGGTCATGTCCGCTCACTTACAGCAGATCGAGCGTGTGAATCCGAAAGTCAACGCGATCGTGACGCTGGTGGCCGAACAGGCCACGGAAAACGCCCGCAAAGCCGATGAACTGCAAGCCCGAGGAACTTTGCTGGGACCGTTGCACGGACTGCCCGTGGTTCACAAGGACCTGTTTGAAACGGCCGGAATCCGCACCACTTTCGGCTCCCGGATTTTCAAAGACAACGTTCCGAAGCGCGACGCGATTATCGTGGAACGAATCAACGGAGCAGGCGCGATCTGCGTGGGGAAAAGCAACACGCCGGAGTTCGGAGCGGGGTCGCAAACCTTCAACGAAGTCTTTGGCACCACCAAGAATCCTTATGATCTGACCAAGACCTGCGGCGGCAGCAGTGGAGGCGCGGCGGTGAGCTTGGCTTGTGGCATGGTCCCAATCGCCGATGGCAGCGACAGCGGGGGCTCGTTGCGAAACCCGGCCTCGTTTTGCAATGTCGTCGGATTGCGCACTTCGCCCGGGCGCGTGCCCCTGCATGCTCAAGGCAATGCCTGGCTGACCATCTCCGTCCAGGGTCCGATGGCTCGCACGGTCTCGGACCTCGCGCTCTTGCTGAGCGTGATCGCGGGCCCGGACTCGAGGTGCCCAATCTCCATATCTGAGCCTGGTGCGCGCTTTACCGGCAACTTGAAACGCGACTTCAAGGGCGTGCGAGTGGCCTGGTACAAAAATTTCGGCGGCATTCCGTTTGACCCTCAGGTGACCAGCCTGGTCAATGCGCAGCGCAAAGTTTTTGAGGGTCTGGGATGCATCGTGGAGGAAGCCGAGCCCGATTGGACTGGCGCTCACGACGGCTATGACACGTTGCGCGCTTGGAACTACGCGGCCACGCAAGCCCAGAATATAAGGCTGCACCCGGACCTGGTGAAGGACACGATCCAGTGGGAGGTGGACCGCGGCTCGAAGCTCACCGGCGCCGACATCGCCCGAGCACACGCCCAGCGGAGCGCCGCGTGGGACCGGATGCGGCAGTTCCAGGAAAAATATGAGTACTTTATCGCGCCGACCTGCCAGGTGCTGCCTTATGATTTGAAAAAACCATATCCCACCGAAATCAACGGCGTCAACATGTCGACTTATATTGAATGGCAGAAATCCTGTATCTTGATTTCCGCGCTCGAGAATCCGGCGATTTCCGTGCCCTGCGGTCTTTCGCCCGATGGTTTGCCAGTCGGGCTTCAGATCGTCGGCCGGCACCGTGATGAGCTCAGCGTGTTGCAGATGGCCTACGCGTTCGAACAAGCCACGCGCCATTATCAAAGGAAACCGGCCATCGCAAGTTAGAAAGGACGAAGATCAATGCCATCCATTCGCTTAGTTACTCCAATCCCCGGCCCTAAGTCGCGCGCGCTGGCCGACCGGCGCTCCCAGGCGGTGCCGAGAGGCGTATCGCAACTCACACCGATTTACGTGCAGCGCAGCCAAGGCGCCGTCCTCGAGGATGTGGATGGCAACCAGTTTCTCGATTTCGGAGGCGGCATCGGATGCTTGAACGCCGGCCAACGGGCCCCCCGGGTGATTCAGGCCATCCACGAACAGGCCGAGCGATATCTGCACACCTGCTTCATGGTTACGCCCTACGATGGCTACGTGCGTCTGGCGGAGCGGCTGAATGCTCTCGCTCCCGGCGCGTCGCCCAAGAAGACAATGTTTGTCAACAGCGGCGCGGAGGCTGTGGAGAATGCCGTGAAGATCGCACGCGCCTACACGCACCGGCCGGCCATCATCTGCTTCGAGGACGCGTTTCACGGCCGAACCTTGATGACCATGTCGCTCACCAGCAAGACGCATCCCTACAAAGCCGGGTTTGAGCCCTTCGCGAGCGACGTATACCGCATTCCATTCGGATATTGCTACCGATGCTCGTACTCGCTGAAATATCCGCAGTGCGAGATCAAGTGCGCCCACGCTCTGGAAGACGCTTTTCGGCGCAGCGTCGCCGCTGAATCGGTGGCTGCCGTCATCGTTGAACCGGTCCTTGGAGAGGGCGGTTTCGTAGCTCCGCCCGCCGAGTTCCTTCAAATCTTGCGAGACATTTGCAGCCAGCATGGCATTCTCTTGATCGCCGATGAGATCCAAACCGGCTTTGCCCGTACCGGCAAGATGTTTGCGTGCGAACACTACGGCATTGAGCCGGATCTTCTGCTCACTGCCAAGACTCTGGGCGGCGGGCTGCCACTGGCGGGCGTTACAGGCCGCGCCGACATCATGGATCATACCGGACCCGGTTCGCTGGGCGGCACCTTTGGAGGAAATCCGCTGGCCTGCGAGGCCGCTCTAGCCACGATCGATACCATCGAACAAGAGGACCTGTGCGCCCGCGCGATGGTTCTTGGCGGCCGCTTCCGTGAGCGCTGTAATTCCTGGCGGAGAAAATTCCCAATCATCGGCGATGTTCGCGGCCTGGGCGCTATGCAGGCCTTCGAGCTGGTTCGCGATCAGGAAAAACGCATTCCCGCCGATCGGGAAACCACGCAGCTCATCCGCCATTGTTATGAGCACGGCCTGATCCTGGTTGGGGCCGGGACGTATGGAAACGTGATCCGGCTGCTGGCCCCGCTGGTCCTTACCGACGCGCAGTTCGAAGAAGGTTTGGATGTGATCGAATGCGGCTTGCAAGCGGTGCTTGAGAAAGAGGCCGCCCAGGCCCAGATGGTCTAGTTTACCGGTCGCGCTTTCACTCGGTGGACCGATTCTGCTCTTTCAGATATTTCGCAATTTCTTCCAGAGTGCCGAACCAGACACCGGGCTTGCTCTTCATGTACGTGATCAGCTTGTCGAGCTGCTCGACGCGCGAGCCATGCCCGCTGATGTGCGGATGGTTGGTCAGAATAAACAGAGTCTTTTCGCGGTAAGCGGTGTCAAATTCCGCTTTATAGATCTGGAAAACAGCATCCGGCGAAGGCAGCGATCCATCACCATTTTCACCGTAATAGGGAAAGTCGTCCACAATCCAACTGATGGGCAGCTCGATCAGTCCGGTTGATTTTCCGTTCGCCAGCACCTCATAGGGTTGATCCATCGCCATCAGACTGCTGTCGTAAAGAAAGCCAGCCTTGGCGACCAGACCCGGGGTGTCAGGCGTCCAAATCCAGCTCGGTGCGCGAT